>JBGSWC010000309.1:0-9043 GCA_041752635.1 Pirellulales bacterium
TCGGCACAGGCTTGGCGATCGGCTTTCGATCGCCACGACCGCTGGTCAGGATCATCGTCGCGGAAGCAGTTGAGCTGACGCTCAACCATCTGTAGAGCTGTGACGAGATGCTGTTTCGCCGTTGCCAATTGCAATAGTGTCGAGGCATCTCCCGTGGCCGCCATCCCTTGTTCACGTCGTCCTAGCTCGCGAAGCTGAAGCAACACCTGGCGTTTCTTGCGGATCAGCTCCGCAAGGCGGTCGGTCGCGTCGAATTGGCGAGTCGGTTCGTTCATCGTTGGTCAAAGTCGAGATTCATGCTGGCTTGGCTATTCGCGGTCCCATTTGCTCATATCTTCGAGCATGAGTCGCCATTGTTCGCGGTTGAAATTGGTGGTGCTGGCGAAGTCGGCATCGCTTGAGAGCCGATCGAGCGCCAGCCGCGCTTGAGCGATCGTAAGCTGTGCTTTCTTCGGCTCGTTGAGCCGGCGCTGACAATTGGCAATTTGGATGAGTGTCTCAAGTACAAACGGATCTCGCTGGTAAAGCGTCGAGAGGTTGGAATAGGCTTTGCTCGCTTCGTCGTAGCGACCGAGGTCGAACAGCGCATCGGCACGCATCATGTAGCAGTTACGCAGCATGGCCTTATCGAGCGAGTCGGGATCGGTGCTGAGTGCGATATCGCGTTGTACGTTTTCGTAGCGACCGATGGCCTCGCTCAGTAAACGCGACGCTTCGCGCGTGGCGGTTTCTCGCTCGTTTTCTGTCTTCGCGGCTTTCAGTAGCTCCAGTGGCGCATCGGCCGCCTTGCGATAAGAGTCGGCGACGAGATAATTCGCGAGCCTGGTCTTGCGATCGTCGGGATAGCGGTCAATCGCTTCCTCGAGCCGATCGATCGCTTCGGTGTAACGCCCCGTATCGTGTAGCAAGTGGCCAAGTTCAAACAGCGAATCGCGCCATTCGGGGCTCCGTGGCGACTGCAAGCTGCCCGAGAGGTTGGCGAGCAATAGCTCCTCAGCCAGATCGTAGTCGCCGTAGTTTCGGTAGCCTGCGGCGCAGTCGAGTCGCGCCTGATAGGTGGCCGCATCGTCGGGGTGCAGTTCAATACACTCCTCCAACGATGCAATGCCCCGTTTTATGTCGCCGCGTGCGAGCAGCGACTGCCCGAGTCGTAGCAGCGCTTGAGCATTGCGTTTTTCTGGCTCGTAGCGAAGATAGTCGCCGAGCGCTCGAATTGCGCTACTGTAGCTTTGGCCCGAAAAATAGGCCTCACAGCTTTGCCACAGATTATCGATGTAACTGGGTGTCGCAAAGCGACGCTGGGCCAACTGTTCGTAGTGGCCACCTGCGGCGCGAAGTTTCTCGCGACCAAGACGCTCCAGGTCACGACGTTGCAAGGTCTCGCGTTCGGCCTGTGCGACAAGAAATTCGCCCCACTCCTGTTGCAAATGAGCCAGTAATTCAAGGTGCTGCGTCTTGCCTAAGAGACGACCAAGATCCTTCGATAACGATTCCGCCAAAGCATATTCGTGCCGAAACTGGAGTTCCTCGACCATAGCCATGTAGCGCCGGCGAAGTTCGCTGAGCGATACTTCCGAGTTCCAATACATTCGCGTATCCCCCATCGTCGAGAGACCACGCCGAAGCGCGTTCACAGCGCGGCTGTAGTTGCCCTTCCGCAGCAACAACTCGCCTTCGTCGAGCGAGGCGATCGTTGCTATCCAGCCCGCTCCGTGACTCTGGCGAAGTTCAACGAGTTGGGCAATTGCCACGTCGATTTTGCCGGCGTGGGCGAGCCCCTCGGCCACGAGTAGCTGAGCCGTTTGCCAACGGCGACTCGTTCGTGGAAGCGAAGCAAACTTGGTAATTGCCGAGTCGAGCAGGGCGTTCGCATGGCTACGTCCGTCGCTATCGCCGTTCAACTCTGCCAAGGCGCCGAGCGACTGCCCTTCGGACAAATCGAGCTTCGCAGCAAGGTAATTAACTTCATCGACGGGCCCAGACACGGTCGCGAGAAATCGACGAGCTTCGGCAATGCGACCCAAACGACCGAGATTGTCGACGTGGGCAAGCACGGCCGGTGAGTAATCGGGGTCGGTCGGCTTGACCAGTTCAAGCAGCTTCGCCGTATGCTCGATAGACTTTCGGTAGTCAGGAATGGGAAGTTTGTTAAGACTTTCGGCCAACAGTCGATGCACTTCGATTTCGCTCGATTCGTTGTTTTCGAGCGCCTGACGAAGCACTTCGATGGCCGCCGCAGCGCGATGGCTCTCGAGCAAACTACGCCCTGCTAAAACTAGCGCCTGTTCCTCGATTTCCTCGGGCACTCCAATTTCAATCGCTTTCTGCAGATAGTTGGCAGCGACGCGGTATTCAACCCATCGTCGTTCGTCCGACCACTGCTGAGCCGCTTCGTGAGCGCGAATGCCACCAAGCACAAACAGCGAAGCGGCTATCGACGGACCATCGCCCATGCCACTAGTTTGTAACTCATGAGCCAGCGATTCGGCTTCTTCTAGTTCACCGTCGTTAAAAGCGGCAACAGCTTCGTGCCAATCAAGAAGCCTGGTGGGCGCTGCGAGACTCGCGACATATAGCCAGCTACCGACTGTCAGCCCCACAGCAACGGCAAGCGATAAAGCCGCAATGGTTGAACGTGTACGTGTCGCCACAGTCCAAGCGCGTAGCGACGCCAAACGGGTCGCGAGTCCGCGGGACGGTTGATCATCGGTAGTTTCCCGAGGCTCTGCCACTTTGATTGCTAAGTTTCGATAAGCTGTCGCTGAATCAGGTATTTCCGGCGACACCTTGTAGGATTTCTCAACGGACGAGTCAATCGATAACGGCCACGACGCTAGCATTGCGATGCTGCCATCAGGCAACTCTTGTAGCCACAATTCACCATGAATTTGTGACGGGTGGGAAATTCGCAACCATCGTCGACGCACCGACGTAGTGATCTCGCCACACGATTTCACTCGTAACGCAAAACGCTCAAAAACTCGCCGCTTGCTAGCAGGCGTGAGCTAGTTTTCTTGTGCGGGCTGGTCTGTAACCAGCCTTGGCCAAGGTGGGCCGGGCTACGTGCCGCTGTCCGGCGCGTGGCGCTGCTTGTCACACCACTCATCAAATTGCTCGACGCGCGTACTTTCATTTCGCCAGTCGAGCCACGTCACACTCGTGGCCATTGCTAGGAATGTCGCTCATGTCGCGCTCCCTCCCATCGGGCAAAAAACGACTGAATGCGTTCGAGACGCTCGAAGCGAGACAAGTGATGAGCGCCGATCCGCTCGGCGGAATGCTGGGGGGAACGCTCGAGCAGCACGCTTTCGCCAACGAACCACCAATGGTCGTTCATCAAACAGAGCCAGAAGCTGACTTCTGGATCGACCGGCTCATCGAGAATCGCCTCGATCAACAACTTGACAACATCGAACAACTGCTCGACAGCGCTCACAACCTAACCGGACTCAACAATGTCCGAGCCAACTACGGGTTTACCGGTGCCGGACAAACGGTTGCGATCATCGATAGTGGCATCGCCTACGATCACTATGCGCTCGGTGGTGGCTTCGGCAGCGACTATCGAGTCGTGGGTGGGTGGGATTTCACCGAAGAAAAAGACGCCGATCCCTACGACGATGGTACCGAAGGCTCGCACGGCACACACGTCGCCGGAATTGTCGGCAGTACGGGCAACAACAGTGGGGGGGATGTCGGCGTGGCGCCGGGAGTTGACTTGGTCGGACTGCGTGTGTTCAACGACGCCGGGGCCGGATACTTTAGCTGGGTCGAAAATGCACTCAAGTGGGTGCACGAAAATCGCAACAGCTTCGAGAATCCAATCACGGCGGTTAACCTCTCGCTCGGTACAAGTTGGAATTCGACGACACTGCCCAACTGGACTACCCTCGAAGATGATTTCGCCCGACTCGAAGCCGACGGAATCTTTATTTCTGTATCGGCTGGCAACAGCTTCGCGAGCTACAACACGCCCGGACTGAGCTATCCGGCTGCCAGCAGCCACGTTGTGCCAGTCATGAGCGTCGATGACAGCGGAGCCCTCAGCTATTTCAGCCAGCGCCACACGTCGGCCATCGCGGCTCCGGGGCGCTTCGTTCGCAGCACTGTTCCCGATTACGCCGGCAATCATAACGGCGTTGCCGACGACTGGGCGAATTTCTCGGGAACCAGCATGGCCTCTCCCTACGTGGCCGGATCAAGTGTGTTGGTTCGAGAGGCGATGCAGTTCGTCGGCTACACCGACATTACGCAAGACACCATCTACGACCACATAATGGCAACCGCCGATTCGTTCTTCGATTCAGCAACGTCACTCACCTATAAACGTCTTAACCTGGCCAACGCGATCGACGCATTGATGCCAGTCGACGACTTTGGCTCGTCGGTAATCGATGCCTACAACATGGGCTCCGTCGGTGCCGATACGCAGCTCAGTGGCCACATCGCTCGGCTCAACGATGCCGACTACTTCTCGTTTACCGCCGCCGCGACGGGGCAGTTCACCTTCACCGCCACGACGACCCACCAAATGACCGCTCAATGGGACGCGGCGGCTTCGGGGGGCATTGTCAGTGGCGGGCAATTCAGCATCGATGTCGTTGCCGGTCAATCATATACGTTTGGTCTCCGCTCAGCGGGTGGGCTGGGATACTATGACCTTAATGCGACATTCGAGCCAGGAATGTCGTTTGTCGACTGGGGTGCCGTCGCCGGACAAAGTTCTTATACGAACCTCACCGCCAACGGCGAACAATGGTACCGCATCGTCGCCGGACAGAGCGGCTACATGACCTCGACGGCTAAAGCGTCGAACGGCACTGTTTCGCTCGCCTACTATAGTGCCAGCGGCCAAATGCTCGTCAACGGCAGCAGTACGAGCGGCGGCCAGCGAGTCGACATGCTCGCCACCGCGGGACAGGAAGTTTACTTGCAAGTTGCTGGGACTAGCAGTTCTGTCGATGTCACTTGCACTAATCTCGTTAGCGTCGCTGGAAGTCAACTCACCGTCGGCGGTACTGACGCGGATGATACGATCTCGCTTGCGCTGGGAAGCTCCTATGTACTCACCGTCAACGGCGTCGAGTATACCTATGTGGCGGCGGCGATCAGCAACACCACAATCGACGGTGGTGTCGGCAATGACTCGATCACCATCACCGGATCAACAGCCAACGAAACCTACGATGTTGCATCAACGGGACTCACCTTAGACTCCACTGGCCTGCAACTCTCAGCAACCGGCTTTGAAACGGTCGTGCTAAACAGCGGCGGCGGACTCGACACCGTCACACTTAATGGTACGGTCGGCAACGATCTATTCACCGCTTTTAGTTCTCGTGCGTCGTTGGTCGGCACGGGGTTCTCGTATACTGCCAACCACTTTGCGAACGTGCTTGCGATAGCTGGCGGCGGCAACGACACAGCCAAGCTCTACGACTCCGCTGGCGACGACATCTACACCGGCTGGAGCGACCGCGTCGTCATGTCGGGCACCAACTACTCGAACGAAGCCCGCGGTTTTGACAACACCACCACCTATGCAACAACGGGCAACGATGTTGCCCATCTCTACGACACCGCCGGCAACGATATCTATACCACATGGTGGAATCGCGCCATCATGTTCGGTACCGGTTACTGGAACGACGTCCGCGGCTTCGATCAAACAATTGGATACGCGACCACCGGCTCCGACGATGCTTATCTGCGAGACTCGGCAGGCGACGACCAATTTGTTGCCGACCCGGGCCTGACGACAATGACCGGCAGCGGCTACAGCAACCAAGCACGTGGCTTCGATCGTTCGTTTGCCTTTGCGTCGGCTGGACACGATGTGGCGACGCTCAACGACAGCGCGGGCGACGACATCTATGGCAGTTGGCACGACCGTGCCGTGCTCTATGGAGCCGGCTACTGGAGCGATGCCCGCAACTTCGACCAAACGATCGCCATCGCAACCACCGGATACGACACCGCCTATCTGCGCGACACCGCCGGCGACGACCAGTTCACCGCTTGGCACGACCGGGCTGTGATGTCGGGCACCGGCTTCGCCAACGAAGTACGCGGCTTCGATCAAGCGATCGGTGCCGCTTCGACGGGCAACGATGTCGCCACGATGTACGATAGCGCCGGCGACGATACCTATTCTACTTGGACTGACCGTGCGGTCATGTTTGGGACTGGCTATTGGAACGATGCCCGTGGTTTCGATTCGACCGTCGCCTTCGCTAACGGCGGGGGCAACGACCTGGCTTATTTGCGCGACTCGGCCGGCGACGACCAATTCGTGTCCTGGTCTGATCGTGCCGTGATGTCGGGCACCGGCTTCTCGCACGACGTGCGGCTCTTCGAGCGCGTCCTTGCCTTGACCACCACAGGCTACGACACGGCCGTCATGCATGATTCGGCCGGTGACGATATCTTCACCAACTGGCCCGATCGCGCTTTGATGATGGGCTCTGGCTATCAGGTCGACGCCCGTAACTTCGACAGCGTGACCGGCATCGCATCGACCGGCAACGACTTCGCCGCCCTGCGAGATTCGGCCGGTAAAGACATCATCCGCAACACTGGTTCGTCGCTGCAAATGACCGGCAGCGGATTCGCCATCGAAGCCACCGGCTTTGGTCGCACTTATTTCTACGATTTGTTCGCTAATGACGACGACGACATCTCGCTCGACGCCTACGACGCTGTCTTTAGTGTCTTCGATATGCAAAACAACTAGCGGATCGACCCGGCCACCAATGGCAACCACTGGTCAATGCTAAGCCGCCAACCTCCGAGCGGGTGTTTCAATCGACTGCTTAACGACCTTCACCACGCGGTTGAGATGCACTCGCAACAAATTCGATCCACTTGGCAGACAAAGCCCCGTTGCGAACAACTTAGCTGACACCCCGCCCCCAACCACACGGTAGTCGCAATAAATGGGTTGCAGGTGCATCGGCTTCCACACCGGGCGAGCCTCGATGTTTTTCTTCGCCAAACTCTCACAAACCTGCTGCGGAGTCGCCGCGATTTGGCGAGGGTTGAGCGTGATGCAAGTCAGCCAACGCGTCGAACGACTCGCTGGTGGTTCGGGCATAAATGCGATCCCGTCGACACCGGCGAATTGATCCCGATAAAACTCGAAGTTGTCGCGACGACGATTCACGCGATGTTCGAGTTTCACTAGTTGCCCCCGTCCAACGGCAGCCAACAAGTTGCTCAATCGATAGTTGTAACCGACCTCGTCGTGTTCGTAGTGAAGCGCCGGACGACGCGCTTGCGTTGCGAGGCTTCGCACTCGCGCGGCAATCTCGGCTGACTCCGTCACTAACATCCCACCACCGCTGGTCGTAATGATCTTATTGCCGTTGAACGAGAAGCAGCCGATGTCGGCCCAAGTCCCGGCGGGGCGTCCCGCGTGCATCGCACCAAGTGACTCGGCCGCGTCTTCGATCGTCGCGACGCCATACTTCTGGCAAATCGCGGCAATTGCCGTCCAGTTGGCGGTCTGCCCGAAGATGTCGACCACCAGCACCGCTTTCGGCAACCGAGCGATATTCGCCAGCCGCTTCAGTTCAGCTTCGAGCAACCCCGGATCGAGGTTCCAGCTCTCGGCTTCGCTGTCGATGAAAATCGGCTCGGCGCCGGCGTAGCGAATCGCGTTGGCCGACGCAACAAAAGTCAACGTCGAAGTCAGCACCCGGTCGCCCGGTCCGACACCCAGCGCCAGCAGCGCAAGATGCAAAGCGGCCGTGCCGCTCGACAGCGCGACCGCATGCTCGACCCCCAGCTTCGCGGCAAACTCTTGTTCAAACTTGTCGACGTGTGGCCCCAGCGGAGCAATCCAATTCGAGTCAAACGCTTCAAGCAACAAACGACGCTCGCGCGGCCCCATGTGGGGCGGCGACAGGAAAATTCGTTCAGCCATCAGAATGTCCTGGCTGGTGTGGTGGGTGGGGGAAGTACAGATTGGGGGAGGGTGAAAGTCGTCAATCACCCGCCGCGCGTCAAGAGCAATTGCCCCCAGCAGCCGGGCGCATTTCAGCTATCAATCGCCCCAGATCCTTTGCCCGAAGTGCTTATGGCCCCCCTAGTTCTGACCGTTTTGTCCACGAAACAGCCAACACGATTGGAGGGGACAAAACCCCGAATTTTGTTTCTCGCTGAAATCGAAAACCCAATTTTTTTCCAGTCGTTTTCGTGCATTGCCCGTGAATTTCGTACCTGGGTTTTGACTGACCAGCTGGTGACGTTTTTGACAAAACCCATTTTTGAGAGTCGAGAGTCGAGTGTTGAGAGTCGAGAGGAAAGGGTTGAGGTGTCGGTTGATACCTTCTGGCTTGTATAACAGTGTTTGTCGAACAGAGTTTCATGCCACCTTTCTACCACACCGCGCGGCCAATTTCGACAACAATTTTTGGCCGGGTTTCTGAAGGCAAAGCCACAACCGAAGCCCGAAGGGCCGAAACACGATAGCCCAGTGCAAGACCAAGCGAGCATCGCGAGTTCGGTCGCCGCACTGGGTTGGCGATGTAACAAAAAACAAAAGCCCTGTATGGGCGGGACAAAGACAGTTTTGCCCTTTCAGGGCGTTATGATCTTGTCGATACAAGTTCCTAGGGCGTCGCCCTAGGCTGTCGTGTGACTGCCCCTTCGGGGCGTTTTGATGCAACTGATCGGCTCGTCTTTGAGGGCTCGTCGTTGAGGGACACCCATTCAGGGCTGTCTCGAACGGACAGTGATAAATCATTTCACGGCAGCACGTTGCGGCGACTCGCCGAGTTTGATTAGGCTGCGTGTCCCCCAGGGCTCCCCAGGGCTCATCGTGATTCTCGTGCCACGTGAAGCTCCGTTGCACTTATGACTAAAACGACCAGAACATGGGAATCAAAATCACGGCGACCATCCAGAGGATGAGATTCAATGGCGTGCCGATCTTCAAAAAGTCGCTGAAGCGATAGCCACCAGGGCCATAGATCATCATATTCGTTTGATAGCCGATCGGCGTCATGAAGCTGGCCGAGGCGGCCAGCATCAAAGCAACAAT
>JBGSWC010000310.1:0-2700 GCA_041752635.1 Pirellulales bacterium
GCGGAATGCACCAGTTTGACTTACCAGACTCGCAAATTGAAATGGAGGACGCTAGCGCCGCCATCGACTGGTTGGAGACATTCAATGTCTTCCAGTTGGCGGAATGTCCAGTTTTGGGGTCCGGTCATACTTTCAGCCCAAACGCGGAGGCCTCGAAGCGAACATTAGAGCGTTGGCCTGATCACCGGCACCACCCAGACGACGGCAGGCACAACCCATTTGGTATCTGGCGTCTGCTGCCGGAGCATGCGGCGCGAGTACAGCCAACACAGCTGGTGCCAGTTATCATGCCGTCACTTGTGGCAATGCTTCTTAATAAGGAACGCGAGCTTGGTCGCGCACTCGAGTCTCAGGAGGTATCTGCACTGGTGGAACAGAGCCCATGCATCGCATTGGAGCGAGCTGATGCTCTCGAATTGGAGCAGTCGAGGGGATACGCTGACATTGAACCCGACCTTGCATGGGAGCAATGGCAGCTGATTCGCGAAATGTTCTAGGCCGCTGAGGTGTGCCCAACCTCAGCGCCTTCGAGCACAGTTCTCGGCTTACGGGTGTGAAACGCCTGAGCTACTCAGCCTGCCCCTAGCGCTCACGTTGGAATCGACGTGTCTTTCCGCTCATAACCACAAGGGCAACAAGCCCGGCGACGGCCAAAAGGAACGCTCCGGGTTCCGGCACGGCAGTCGTCGAAGTGAAAGCTTCCCAATTGTCCGATGAGACCGAGGGGGACACTCAACTCCATCGGCGGGGCTGTAGTTGCAACCATTAACTGCGCGCTGCGCTGTTCATGCCGGCCAAATTTTGTTGTCGAAATTGGCCGCGCGGTGTGGTAGAAAGGGGGCACGTGAAACCGTGTTCGATGCGCACTGCTGGACAAGCCAGCGCGTGGTACGCGTCGACAACGTCGGTGTCGACGGCGTTTGTTCGATTGGAATTTTGCCCCCCGACAATGGACGGAAATGAACTTAAATCCTGCGATTTTTGCACCGATCGAAAACGTTTGGGCCGATGAATCAAGGGGTTGTGCGACCCAAGCCGGTGCAAAAGTCGCCGAGTTTTGCACCTCGATCGAATTGTTGACCGCGCGACTAAATTCAACGATTTTCCACCGTCTGGCGACGGTGGCTACATTGCCGCTGCTGGTACGCCCATGCTACCAGTCCTTTACTCTCAACTCTCCACACACAAATCACGACATTAAAAATGGGTTTTGTCAAAAACGTCGCCAACTGGTCAGTCAAAACCCAGGTACGAAATTCACCGGCGATGCTCGAAATCGACTACAAAACAAGGGTGTTTTGCAATTCGGGAGCAAGACAAAAATCGGGGTTTTGTCCGCTCCAATCGTGTTCGCGATTTCGGGGTCAAAACGGTCAGAACTTTTGCTGCTGTTGAGGACTGCGATTGTCCACCGTCTGGCGACGGTGGCTACATTGCCGGTTGCGATGGTGGCCGAAACTTCTTGCGAGTTCCGCTGCAACTGAGTCACTCACCCGTCATTTCATAAAGGGGCAAATGTCGATAGCTGACTTCCAAACTCAACAGATTCATCGTCGTCACATAGAGCCGGCCGGCGTGGGCCGACCATTTGTCGGGGGCCGGGTGGCGGGGGTTCCAGCTTCCCGCCAGCGGACCCTCTTTGGTTTGCGAGTCGACCAGCAGCGGGTGGAGCGCGTCGTGCCAACGCTGCCAATAGTCGCCTCGCATGTGGAACATCACCTGTGTGCCATAGTACCAGTAATAGGTGTCGCGTTTCGGATTGCCCAGTGTGCTGATGACTGCTTCGCTGTCGCCTTCGTCAAAGCCAGGAAGATTCGCGAGCAGATGGTCGGCACCGAGGCGAGCTCGGGCGCTATCGCGTCCTTCGCCTAGATAGAGTTGAATCAAGAGCCCCACGGAAGTCATCACCGTCCCTGGTCGGCGGCCGTGGCTTTGACTTGGCACGCGCGGGTCGGCCATCGGGTTGTAGCAAAAGCGTGCCTGGTCGGCCCCCGACTCGCGGCACCGCTCCAGGAAATTGCGAATGCCATCGTAAGTCTGTTTGTCGACATCGAGCCCCGCCAGCTCACCACTACGAAGCGCCATCAACTGCCATCCTGTGACCGACAAGTCAGAACCAACACCCGGAGAATATCGCCAGCCCCCCAGCTTGTCTTGCTGAGTTCGCGTGATGTAATCGAGAGCCCGCTGGGCCGGCTCGGCGAGACGTGGGTCGCCGGTCATGCCATAGGCTTCGCACAAAGCGAGGGCCGCGATGCCGTGGCCATAGAATCGCGTAATGGCCGACGAGTTGGGGTCGGTATCGACCAACAGCTCGCCGTTGTCGGCTTGCGACTCAACGAGAAAGTCGATGCCGGCCGCGACAGTTTGACGATATTGACTGTCGAAGTGATCGTAGCCCGCACCGAGAAAGGAGAGCAGCGCAAGCCCGGTTGCGGCAGCGTCGGCTTCGATCGAGGGGATTTCATTCTCGGGCACTGGATTCGGACCAAAATAGTCGAGGCTCCAACGGCCATCGGCTTTTTGGGCACCGGCCAAGAAGCGCAATCCCAATTCGATGGCCTCTTCGCTGGTGGGAGTCGGACTGTCGGTGCCGCCGCTGAGCAATTCGACCTGTCGCCGACCGCGGCTAGCGAACGCTGGGGCCGACACTCGCCGGCGACCCGATCCGACACGTCCGGCGGGCGAGCTTCCAGTGAA
>JBGSWC010000311.1:0-13888 GCA_041752635.1 Pirellulales bacterium
CCGTGGCCGCGACTACGACGTCGGCCTGCACGCGCTCACCAACGTCACGCCCAAGGGCGCCAAGAAGGGCCCCCTCGCGAGGCTGTTGCGGCAGCTCCGCTTCTCTTGGGACGATTTCGCCATCGCGCCGCAGATCGGCTCCCAGGTCGTCTTCCCCGGCAGGCGACTGGGGTTCGACAACAACCCGGAGCTGCTCCGGCACGAGGTGGCCCGCGAGTTCCCACATCAGGCCGACGCTTTCGGCCGGCTGATGGACGCGATCGTCGATTACGACGACCTTACGGACGAGCATCAGCAACTCTCGGCGCGGGGGGTGGTCGGCTCCATGCTCACCGATCCGGTGCTGGTGGAGATGCTCTTCTGTCCGCTCATGTTCTATGGCTCGGCCCGCGAACACGACATGGATTGGGGGCAGTTCTGTATCATGTTTCGCAGCATCTTTTTAGAAGGCCTCGGCCGCCCGGCACCAGGGGTTCGCTTAATATTAAAGCTGCTCGTCAAACGTTTTCGTTCGCTGGGGGGCGAACTCAAGCTCCGTTCGGGTGTTCGACGAATCCATGTCGAAAACGGCCGCACGGTCGGCGTCGAACTCGAATCGGGCGAAACGCTCGAAGCCGATCGTGTGCTCTCGTCGGCCGGGTGGTGCGAAACCATGCGGCTCTGCGACGATGGCCAACCCGCCTCGATTCGCGCAGCGGGCCAACTGAGCTTCTGCGAAGCGATTGCCTCGCTCGACACCCCCCCCGCCAAGGCGGGCTACCCTCACACCATTACCTTCTTTAACGACAGCGAACTCTTTCACTGGGAGCGGCCGACCGGCAAATTCTGCGACGTACGCAGCGGGGTGATCTGCTCGCCCGACAATTTTCTCTACGACCAACCGCTAGACGACGGCGGCACACTGCGCGTGACTGTGCTCGCGGATCACGACAAATGGCGCGAACTATCCGAAGACGCCTACCGAATTGAGAAGCTCCGTTGGTTCGACCGCATTTTTGAATCGGCCAGTCGATTCGTCCCCGACCTCCGCGGCCGCATCGTCGACTCCGACATGTTCACTCCCAACACCATCGTCCGCTTCACTGGTCACGACAACGGGGCCGTCTATGGAGCCCCCGACAAACAACTCGACGGCACCACGCATTTGCCAAACCTCTACATCTGTGGCACCGACCAAGGCTTCGTCGGCATCATCGGCAGCATCATGAGTGGGATCGGCATGGCGAACCAGCATTGCTTGCGGGGGTGATTTTTTTGCGCCACTGAGGCACGGAGGGCACGGAGTTTGATGTCGCATCATGTCCTCTTTCAAAAGTCATAGCTGGTGCATTCCCCGAAGGGGATACACATGGCAGCCCAGGGTCGATCGCGCAGCGATCTACCCTGGGTACGCGTTGACGCAGTTTCGTTACCCTGAAGGGGTTAAACTGTTTGTGTAACCCCTTCAGGGTAACGGGCAAATAGACACTTGCCTCCCAGGGCGTCGCGGCTACGCCGCTGTGCCCTGGGCTACGATGTGAAACGCCTTCGGCGTAAGTTTGCGGTTTGGACTCTCTCGTTAGATTCGCCGTGCCCGCCGCGTCGCCGTGGAACTCTCCCTGCTCCCTGCTTCAAACTCCCTGCTCAAAAATTCGGTGTCGGCGCACGAAACTCATCCAATTTCACCCCCCGGAACCACTCAATCGTCTTCGCCAAACCTTCCTTCAGCGGCACTTTTGGTTCCCATTTCAAGTGCTTCTTCGCGAGCGTAATATCGGGCTGACGCTGCGTGGGGTCGTCGGCGGGTAAGGGGCGCTCGACGATTCTGCTTTTCGCGTCTGTCATCTCGATCACCATATCGGCCAGTTCGCGAATCGTGAACTCTCCCGGATTACCGATGTTGACCGGTCCAACGAAGTCGTCGGGACCGTTCATCATGCGGATGATCCCTTCGATTAAGTCGTCGCGATAACAGAACGAGCGAGACTGCGAGCCGTCGCCGAAGATCGTAATGTCTTCGCCGTGCAGCGCTTGACGAATGAAGTTCGACACCACGCGGCCGTCGAATGGGTGCATCCGCGGGCCATAGGTGTTGAAGATTCGCACTATGCGAATGTTGACGCGGTTGTGCCGATGGTAATCCATGAACAGCGTCTCGGCCGCCCGCTTGCCTTCGTCGTAACAGCTTCGCAGGCCGACCGGGTTGACGCTGCCGCGATACGATTCGGGCTGGGGATGAATCTCGGGGTCGCCGTAGACTTCGCTGGTCGAGGCTTGCAAGACTTTCGCCCGGCACCGTTTGGCCATGCCGAGCACATTGATCGCCCCCATCACGCTCGTTTTCATCGTCTTGATGGGATTGAACTGATAGTGCCCCGGCGCAGCGGGGCACGCGAGGTTGTAAACCTCGTCGACTTCGAGCCAAATCGGATGCGTCACATCGTGACGGAGCAACTCAAAGTTAGCGTTGTCGAGCAAATGAGCTACGTTCGACTTTTGGCTCGTGAAAAAGTTGTCGAGGCAAATCACATCGTGCCCATCGGCCACGAGGCGCTCGCAAAGGTGAGAGCCCAAAAACCCGGCTCCGCCGGTGACGAGAATGCGTTTGATTTGCATAGGTAAGATCGGTTAGGAAATGGAGCCACCGTCGCCCGACGGTAAATTTTTCTAGAACCGCCAAGACGCAGAGTTCGCCTAGGCAGACACGACTTTCGGAACACTCATCTTCGCTAATTTACACTAATCAACAAGTCTCGCGTTAGATCGACGCAGCGACTCGTACAGTGAAACGCGGCCACTTCGCGGGGTGAACTCCATTTCCGAAAGCCATTCGTAGCGGGCGATAAGAGCCATCAGAGCGTCGGTGTTGGGAACAACGGGTGTTTCGCGTGAGCATGCATCCATTAAGGCTCTTTCCCTTCCAGCGCGAAACTAAACACGTTTTCGCCATCTTCGGTTACCGTGGCCGCGAGCTCGGTCTCGACATTGTATTTCTCGGGAACGAACTGCAGGAAACGCGGTTGTTTCATTGCGTCGTCCCAACCGACTTCTTTTTGTGACCGAATCGATACCCGGTACTCGCCAGGCAAGGTTCGCAGCGAAAAAGTTCCGTTCGTCAGTTGCCCCGCTTCGGCAGCCGCCGGCTCGAGCGGCTCGAAGACCACGGTGCCGCCATCCAGCGGCTTGCCATTCCAGGTCACGTTGCCCGAGACAATGACCCGTCCATCCGACGGACTGCATCCGAGACTGGCGGCCACGCACACAACGGCGGCCAGCACGAAACAGCCGGCGGTCGTCTTGCCAGTGGAGGGATTAGCGGAGCGGAAAATAGCGTCCATGAGTCGGGCCTTGAGGCAGTGGCGGCGACAGCGAAAGCGTGAGGTTATTGAGCAAAATCGGTTTCGGCACCATCGCGGCTGCCCATCGCTCGATAGGCGAGATAATCAATCGAGTCCTGCAAGAAATCGACCGAACCATCGGCAAAACAGACGTTGACTCCGCCCGGATGATAGCTGCGGAGTGCCAGGAAGCCTTGCGTATTGGTTGACTCACAGGGGGCTCCCGGCGGCGAAGTTTGCTGATTGCAATAATAGAGTCTGTCTGGCACCGAGGTGTTGGGGGGATAAACGGTGGTGAAATTCGTATTGTAATGAGCCGGATTCCAATAGCGTCCGCGGAGGTCGTTGCAATTGCCACTGCCACACTCGGCGTCGGGGGCAACTATCAGTTCGCCGAACAACAGCGTATGGGTCGTGCCGTCGGTGATTTTGCGAATCGCCGTTTCAGTTTGCCAATAGAATATGCCATTCTGGTTGAGTCCCACTTGTGTTGCGTTCATGCCCGCGTAGCGCTGCTTCAAGGCATCGGAAGCGGCTGGATCGACACGATCGAAGAAGATCGAACCGGTGCAGGCGACATAGTTGCCATGCACTCCCTGATGGCCTGGGTTAGTCCACTTAGCGGGAACAGGTGGCAAAGTCGGAGCGACGGACTGAAACTTGGGGTTGATCGGATCCGAAGGACAAAACGTCATCGAGATCGGCGTGATCATGCCGGGCACGTAATTCAAAGCACTGGCGTTGGGGGCCGTATCGAGGTGCTCAAAGAACCCGTCGGCGAGCGCCTGTTGTTCCATGTACATCAGCAAGAAATGATACCAACAGAGGCGGTCGTTCTTGATCGCGTTTCCGCCCGCCTGATTAGGACCGTTGGCGTAACCGAGCGGAAAGGTGCGGTTCGCCGATTCGTAGTTCAACGCAGCCAGTCCCATTTGCTTGAGGTTGTTCTTGCACGCAACTCGTCGCGACGACTCCCGCGCCGCCTGGACCGCCGGCAGCAGCAATGCCACCAAGATTCCAATGATGGCGATGACGACCAGCAGTTCCACTAGCGTAAATCCAGTCCGAACCGATGGCACTGATTTCCTTTGGTCCTGTAGGGTCATTTCGAGAATCCAGGAATGAATGGATGAATTAAAAAGCTAAGTAGTCTTCCTAATCGATAAGCATCGCGAAAATGGAGTCAGCCTACCCGAGGAACCGCGCAAGAATAACTTGGGGGATTTGATTAACCGCGGAGAGCGCGGAGAACGCAGAGTTACTTGCTGGAACTACGATCGACACTCGTGACTTTCTCTGAATGGGTGCATGTACTATTTGCTATTTAATTCGTTAGCCGGAAGCCACGAAACAAACTGCAGTAAGCCCATTTGCGAGCCAGTCGTCGTTGCAAGCCTGCGGCCAACATGAGCTTTGAATAGCGAGGATTAGGATTGAACGGAAAATAACTTCCCTATTACAGGAACCTCGCTTTTCGAGCTGGAAAGGGCCATTTTCGCCGAAATCGGGAAGTTATTTTACGTCCGTTCCTTAGTGTTCCGATCTCCGCGATCTCCGTGGTTCATTCTGCTTTTTCGCTGTCGAGGAAACGCCCAAGTTATTTTTTGATCCGTTCCTTAGCCAGTACAACTCTGTAACGAAGGGAGGTGCCCTTTGTGCCCCAATTTTAGCGAAGAATATTCCTTTCGAGCCGATGAACAAGCGTCGACGAGGATACCCGTCTGAGACGCAAGTCAAGGTCGGCGTCCGGATCGTCCACGGCGAAAAGCTGCTCGAAGAAAAGCTCGGTCGCAACGACCTCTGCCCGTGCGGCAGCGGCAAACGCTTTAAGCGATGCTGCTTGAAATCGGGCCGCTTTTGACGGCAGCCATCGCGACCACTACTTTTAGAGACGAATAGCAATTCTGAAATGAGGGCCGTCGTCCTGCGGGCGTCGGTCCTCGTTTGCTACATTGGGGCAACGTCCGCGGCCCGCTACGCAACCCCGCAAACCATTGTCGCAACATGAGCATGCGACTTTGCGAAACAGTGAATGGTTGTGAAAAGAGTTTTATATCGGGAGATCTGTTGACTTACTACAATCCTGCGCAAGCGAGGCAGTCGATCAGAAGTTGTCATCGAGCCTCGACAAACTTCAGTTTATCGACCGCACGGCGAGCCACTGGATGTTGCATGAACAAACGCCAAACGAGGCCCGTCCGCGCATTCTCGATCGCGACCAACATGGCCCCCTGGTCGATGGCCACGTAGAGATCGGGAGCCGTGGGTGGTGTGAGCGAGAAGCTATCGACAAATCCATAGCCCCCTTCGTCGGGGTCACGCCACACGAGCGGGCTGCCGTCGCTATTCTGCAAACGACGAAATTCTCGCAGCGCGGCGAGACTCAAGTCGGGCGTCAGCGGCAACGCCGTGGCGGCGGCGTAGGGAGCCACCACGCCGTCGTACCAGGTATCGCGACGATTCAAGTTGGGGCCAATCTCGGGTACGAGATAGCGATCGCCAAACAGGCAAGCGGATAAACCCCAGCGGTTTTCGGCGAGCGTGGGGTACTCGGACGCTCGCTGACGGCAGCGGGCGGCGTGTGTGGTGACGGCCCGTTGGGAGTTGTGCCACCAGTCGACTCCCGTGGCACTCGAATCAAACAATTCAGGGCGATCACGATCGTAGCGGCGATAGTCGATAAAGCAGTGGCTAAACAAATAGGTGAAGAGCGAACCATTCCAAGACACGGCGAATGCCTCGTGGTTACCGTGCTGCTCGAACTGGCGAATCAGTTGATAGTACTTGGCGGGATCGATTGCGTGTTCGTCGATGGGTGAGCCGGTCGCCACAAAATGCAGCAATCGCTCCTCATCGCTGGCGACTGTCCAATACCAGGGAAACTGCCGCCCGTCGGCCTCGATGCCGTGGATGGTCGTCGCTTGCCAACCGAGCGACAGCAGTTGATCGGGGCCACCTTGAAAACTTTGCCAGTGTGTTTGTTCGATGAGGCTGTTGGTCAGCCTGGCAACTTCGCCACCAAAGTACTCGGCAGCCACCATCGCCCCACACATGAGTAAGGCGTGATCGATGGTACTGGCCATCACTTCGTAACGCTGTTTGGTATCACGGAAAGTTGGCCCCCCCCCCGTGTCGAGTTCGACGTAGTGCAAGAACACGCCCGACTTGCGATTGTTAGTTGACGAGAGCAAGGCGGTGAGGATGTCGACCGCACGTTGCTCGGCGCTGCGAAGGTCGACCCATTGGTGTTCGACACCAATGGGGAGTGAAGCCAGTTGAAATCCAACACCTGCGACACTCGAAATGCGATCGGCCGTGCTGTCACGAACCAGCGGAGCCGGATTGCCCACTTCTTGCCAAAAATAAAGCCAGCAGCCGCGCTCGATGTCGTCGAGCAATTCGCGGTCGCTGACGTCTAGCGAGGCATCGAAAGCAGCCAATTGTCGCGTATTCGCTGACCCTGCCCGTGCTAGGTGAGCGCCGACTGGTTCGTCGGCTGTCGCGCATTCGGCTGCAAATGTGGCAATGGCCGCAGCAAGCCAAATCAAGCAGCGGCCAACAGCTAGCATCGGGGCTCGCGATCTTCGGTGGTGGCAATGGAGTGCAACACTTCTAGTATAGCCGGATCTCCCATGATCCGCTTCTGCAGTTCAACATTCAGCGGTTCGTCGACTGACTGCTGAATCCAACGCACGGCTAGTTCAGAGAGGTGCGGATCGAGTTGTGCACTGGCTCTCGTCGATTTGAGGATCGCGATGTGGTAGCCCACCCACTGGCCATCGCGTAGAAAGTCGATGAACTTGGTCGATTTACCAAGTGTTTCGAGTCGGCTGCACGCGTCGCGGAACGAAGCAACAATAGCCGGAGGTTGCGATTCTTCGGGAGTCGTCAACAGGCCAGTCCGCTTGATCCACCGGCCAAGCGAGGCGCTGCTAACCATCACCGAAAACGGAACCGACAACACGAGTCCCGCAATGACGGGCGACAACCAGACGAGCAGCCAAGGCGACACATACCACGCCCACGTTGCGACAATGAGGCCCATCGCCATTAACCACCAATTGTCGCGAAACGCATCGCGCCAGCGCACACCCTGAGTGGCACGCTGTTGTGAATTCCATTCGACACGGCAACCAAGCAGCGTGTTAATGACAAAGGCAGAATGAAATGCCATGAAGATCGGAGCGGCTAGCACCGACATCGCGAACTCGAGTAGCAGACTGCCCACGAGTCGTCGGTAGCCGCCAAATCCGAGCACAACCGAACGTCGTGTGCTGACGGCGATCAGCGCCAACAGTCGAGGCAACAGCAACAGCACCGCAACGGTCGCCAGCACCCCCAAACCGCCCGCAGTGGCCGGATTGGTCGAACCAGAAAGGGCGATGGCCGAGGCTGTAAGCACGACGAACGCCGCCCAGATGGGCGAGCACGTGTAGGCAAGAATTCCGGTGATGAAGTGAAATCGGTTCATGCCGCTAATCGAATTCGCAAACAGAATCTGCGTGTGTTGTAGGTTTCCTTGACACCATCGCTGATCGCGTTGCAAGAACTCTGGCAAGGTTGCGGGCGTTTGTTCATACGATCCGCCCAGGTCCCACGCCAACTGCACGCGATAGCCGGCACGTCGCATCAGCGCGGCTTCGACGAAGTCGTGGCTGAGAATTTCTCCGCCCAGTGGTCGTTTGCCCGGCAGCTTGGGGAGTCCACAGTGGTCGATAAAAGCGGCCGTGCGAATGATCGCGTTGTGGCCCCAATAGTTGCCACCATCGCCACTCAAGTGTGCAAAGCCCCGCGCGAGCACCGGGCCACAGAGCCGGCAGATAAAATGCTGGCCGCGCGAGAGCAGCGAGTCTTGGCCGAGTGGAAGTGGTGGTGTCTGCAGAATGCCCAGCTTTGCATCGGCCTGCATTCGCCGCACGAGTTCGACCAGCGTCGTTCCTTCCATGAGACTGTCAGCATCGAGTGTAATGATGAATTCGTAGTGCGCGCCCCAGCGCTCACAGAAGTCGGCGATGTTGCCCGCCTTGCGGCCGCGGTTCTCGCTGCGGTGACGATAGTAAACGCGCGGCAGCTCGTCGCTGCTGTCGGTTGACTGCGACCATGCTAATTCCTCGGCCAGCCATTTCTCAGGCGATGTCGAGTCGCTGAGCACATAGAAGTCGAATTCCTGGCCGAAACCGGTTACTTGCAGCGACTCACGCATCGCCTGCAAGCCAGCAAACACGAGCGTAACATCTTCGTTGTAAACCGGCAGTAAAACGGCTGTCTTGGTGTAAGCGATGGGTGCCGCTTCGACGCGACGCGTCGCGTGCGTGACCGACAACGAGCGCGGGCTGGCGTTCAATAACATGGCGAACCCAGCAGCTGCCACCCCGCTCCAGAACGTGAGCCACGTCGTGAGCAGAAAAAACAACACGGTAGCCACGCCCCCGGCGACGCTGCCATCGGCAATGCCGGGCAGCGCTTCGCGCAGTTGCAGCGTCAGTACGATGCCAACTGAAATCGATAGCACGACCAGAATAACGCGAGTGACCAGTTGCATATTTCCCCCGTGACGATGGCCCAACTGGAGCGCGCGCCAAGTAACTGTGAAATCGAAGACCTATCGACAAAGCTCGATAAAGTGTTAGTTCAGTTTCCGGTCAGCCGATGAGTGCGACTTTCAGCTGCAAACAGCGGAAATAGAACACCAGTCCGGCCGAACGTATGGCCGTTTTCCAATTTCGCGGAACCAGCCGCACTCGGACAAGCTCGAGTGGCTGTTCGGGCATAATGCGACGAAGTTCGCTGGGCACGCACTCGGCGGCACCCAATGGTGTGTTGAGCAATGTATCGGCCGCGCCTGTCTGATTAATTGTGGTATTCATTGTTCGATTGCCTCACGATCGAGAGAGCGACGGTCGCTCTCAAGTTGTTCTGTTGATGGTGTATCAACGAGCAAACGCGATGCCGAAGGTGCGTGCCATTGCAGGCTTGTCGTTTCGCTGATCAAGCGTTCGCCCCGTTTGAGAACGATGCGGATGTCGGCAACTTGTTCATTTGTATCGCTTGGTGGCAGATAGGTCGCCGTCATGACCAACCGGCCGTCGGTGGTTGGTCGCAATTCGACCGATTTGCACTCGCCGTCGCTGCAATCGATCGCGGCTGCCAAATTTTCGGCACCATCATCAGCCGCCAACAGATCGCCGGCGAAGACAACCTGCACCCGACCATTGGCGTCGAGCCGCGACTCGATGACATCGGCGACGTAGTGCTCGGCCGGTGGCTCGGTGCCAAACGTCAGTTCGTATCTCACGACAAAGCCGTCGTCGAGCGACGTGTGTTCTTGGTCGACAACAAAGTAAGCACCAATGTTGTCAATTCCCTCGTGCGCGGCGGGCAGTTCCAGCAGCTCAATCCATCCCGGCCCCCAGTCTGAATTGACTCCCGTGCTGACCCACACGTTGGGCCGCAAGTGATACTTGGCTTCGTCGTCACGATATTGATCGCGATCACGTTCGCGTTGAATCAAGCCAAATCCCTGCAGTTGTTCGACTCGCCACCGTTCGGTTTGGGGAGTTTCGGGACGCTTCAATTGTCGCCACACCCACTCGTCGTTTCCATGATGAATCAACAAGCCATCGGAATCGTGAACTTCGGGTCGCGGATCGTCCTTCGGCTTGGTGTCGGCATCCCACATCCACATGCTGGTGATGGGCGCGAGCGCCAGCTTTTGAATGCCGTGGCGTTGCCACAAGTGGGCTTCGACACAGATCGATGTGCTGGTGCCGGGAGCAATGCGAAATTCATAGGCGCCCGCGATGCCGGGGCTTTCGAGAATCGCCCACACTCGCTGGCGACAGTCTTCGCAGTCGCCCGGTTGCTCGATCCAGAAGTGAGTGAAACGCGGAAATTCCTCGGCCCTCGGCAGCCCGATGTCGATTGCCAGTCCACGCGCCGAAGCGCCGTACCATTGCCCCGTGCCAACACCCCGAAAATAGCTGGCGCCGAGAAAAGCCAGGTACTCGGTTTTGTGTTCGTTGCCCGGCAATTGCGCGAGCAAACGCAAACCAGCGAAGCCGCCGCCGGGACTCGATTCAAGGTGATTGGTATCGCCGCGAAATTGTAGCCACTGTGGGCCATATTCGATTCGCCTTGCCTCGCCCTGTTCGACGGCGTAGACCTCGACACCATATTCGAACAAGAACCCGGCCGAGAAAAATTCGACCCAAGTGGCCAAATTCTGATCGCGCCACAACGCCGTCTCGTGCCGCGGCGCGATCTTACGGTACTGGTCGTAGTCGATTTTCAAGAAGTCGTCGCCCACTTTGGTCGGTGGGCGGTGGGGGCTGTCGGCCAAATGCTTGGCCATTTCACGCACGTCGGCGAATCCGAACTCCGCAGCCCCAGCACGAGCGACGACAACTCCAGTCACCACCAAACCGACTAGCGTTAATAAACGAAAAAATTGCATACGCAGCAGCTCAGCCGAAAAGAAAAATTGAGAGTGCGGTCCTTCCACGCAACCGAACCACACGTCGAGCAATCAGTGTGCCAACGCGCGCCTCTTCACCCAAAATTCACTTGAAAGTGCCGGTTTTGCCGAGCGAGTGAATCGGGCGGCCCACCACCCCGCTCCGTTGGCACGCTAGCGATCAACGAACTGACTCAAGAACGTTCAGGACGATGCAACGCGAGCAATCAACCGCGTGAGTTTTGGGCAGCCAGTGCCAATTGACCGCGCGTTGGTGAAGGGTTGCTAGTATTTCTCACAGACCCATGGCCGTCGTACCGCACGGCCCAAATCGGGAAAAACGGAACAAGATTGCAAGATTGGCCGGATCGACGGGATGGGTAAGTGGGTTGCTTTCCCTCATCCAGTAAATCCCGCCGATCCTGCTGCGATTCGGTCAAAAGATACTTAGCGCGTCACCCCGGCACAGGGAACATGCTTCACCCCTGATCGTGACGCTCCCACAGCAATCCGCTCAAGTACTCGACGTGACGCTCGTCTGGGCGACCGACTTAAAGGGGGCCTTTCTGACTCCCGATGCGGAAACGACCCGATGAATCAGTCGCAGTTTCTCGACCACCGGCGGGGGCACCACTTGCGGCACCAGATCTGTGAGCCCCATCGCGCGATTCACCTCGTTTAACGCGAGTGCCGCCGACTCGAAGGTTTGTAGCGCGGCGTCGAATTCTTCGGGGACTTCGTCCTTGAGCATCGACGTCTCTGACAAAGCCATCAATACAGCCAGCATGTCGAGATAAAATGCGGCTGTCTCGGCGAAGTCTTCCCATGGGTGGACACTGGCGTAGGGGCTAATGAAACTCGCCTCCCAGCCGGCCGGTGGACCATTGTCGTAGTTCGACTCGAGTGCCGCCCCGTAGTCGACCGCCGTCGGATCGCCGAACAATTGGTCGCGCGATTGACGCAGCGCTTCGCTGTCGATTCGCAAGTCGAGGTAGTGGCCGAACTCGTGCCGCAGGTGACCGATCACGGTTCGTTGTGGTTCGCCAAGGCGCAGTCGTTCGACTTCGCGATGGACCGAGTCGGCCTCCTTGGTGTTGATCGTAATCACACCATTGGCATGACCGGTCATTAATTTTTCGTTGGGCGTGTCAGCGGCAAATCGAAACCGCAGTGGCGGCTCGCCTTCGCGCCACTTGGCGTCGAGTCCCACCGCGTCGAGCTCATCAAGCAGCCGCCGCTTTGCCGCTTCGAGCACACTCCACTTCGCGAGCGCGGCCGCGTCGGTGGGGTCGGGCGTGAGTGTCGTTGTCAGGCACCGGCCACAGATTGCCTCGGGTGGCGAATCGGCGGCGATGAAACTCGTGCAAACGTTATAACGAGCGCGGTTGCCACATTCACGCAACTCACAACCACACCCCCGGCACGCACAGTCCGAGTCATGCCCGAGCACGGTCGTCGCACCACACTGGTCACACCGACCAACGCGTCGTCCGCAGACTGTGCAGGTAGTGTTGTTGCGGAATAGTCGCTGTCCGCATTCGCAAGTCGCTGTCGGCATGGTGTGTGCTGCTTGTCCGCTCAAGATAATGTGGGCACGAACTAATGACCAACGATGTTCTGTCGGTTTGTAATACAACTTAGCAGGCTGTCAGTTGCCGGAGGCCCACCGAGATGCGAAAGCGACCCGACTGGCTGCGACATCGACTCACGCACCTAATCTTTTTCGTGCCGAGTCGACTAGTGCATGCAAAATTGCGCTGTTGAGTGTCTGCATTGATACCGGTTTCGTGAGATGCGAAACAATTGGCTCTAGCTCAAGCACCAAGTATTGTGAGTCGGGCATGCCACTAATGAGCACCACGGGAACTCCCCATTCTGAGATCTGGTCGGCGGCCTCCAACCCGTCAACCTCTGGCATATCGAGATCCATCAAGACGACATCAACACGTTCAGCTCCGCAAAGCGAAATGGCCTGTCGGCCGTTCTCTGCTTGCCAGGCGACATGATGGCCTAGTCGCTCCACGAAAAGCTGAAGTAGTATCCGCTGGGTAGCATCGTCGTCGGCAATGGCAACACGAACTTTGGAAGGAGACTCTGCACGCATAACAAACTCTGATCTTGCTTTAACTTGTTGATGATTTCTCTTCGCGCGAGCAATTGCCAACTCAAGAAGGGTCCGCCGAATCGGGTATGAGCTTTAACACGGCATCGATTCTTGCTACGAATGAATTGATGGTGCTCTGCATTAGGGCGACAAGTTCCGCAAACTCGTCTGGCTCCTCGCGTACCATTTGCAGGGCCTCCAGGGTCATCAGCAGACTATTTAAATCATTCATGAAGTCATGCTTGATTTTGCGGCGATCAACGATTGCCGAGCGTGCGTCGGTGGACATGTGCTTTTCCCTAGTCTTGCAGTTTTCAGCGTGGAAGTTCGTTCAACAAGCGGCGAATCGTCGACGTATCGACCGGTTTGACGATGTGCCGGTCGAAGCCGGACTCTGTGGATTTTTGGATGTCGCTTTCTTGGCCCCATCCCGACAACGCCACAAGAGACATTTCTTTTCCCCAAGGCTCGTCGCGAATGGCTTTGGCTGCCGTGTATCCGTCCATGACGGGCATACCGATGTCCATGATGATTAGTTCCGGCCGGAACTCTCGCGCAGCCTCAAGCCCAGCTTTGCCGTCCGCGACGGTGCGAACGTCGTTGCCAAGCTTCTTGAAAATAATGCTGAGTGTCTTCGCAGCAGCAATGTTGTCGTCAACGACGAGCACCCGGCGACGGACAATGGGAAGTAGCTGAGAAATGCTATTGGCGGTTTCCGACGAGGTCGGTGCCGGAGAATTAGTAATTGGCAATCGAATTGTGAAGCTTGCGCCACACCCTTCGCCATCACTCGCGGCGACAATCGATCCCCCATGCATGGTGACCAAGGACTTCACTAGTGAAAGCCCGATGCCCAGTCCGCCGCCTGCTAGCGACTCAGGATTATTGATCTGAGTAAACATCTCGAATACGTTTGCTAGCTCTTCACGAGCGATTCCGATTCCGTCATCCTTGACGGCAATAACGGCCTCGGTTCCGTCAACCGTCGCAGTGATCCAGATGTTGCCGCCGGGC
>JBGSWC010000312.1:0-5368 GCA_041752635.1 Pirellulales bacterium
AGCCGTACCTTTCTTGAACGAAGCCCTCCAACAACCAGCGACCGACTATTTGGCCTGCACCGCCATCGAACATATCGGCCCCGAAGCGGCCGGCACCGTCCCCGAACTTACGAAACTGCTCGATGAACAGCAGCATCCGCAACTGCTGATCCAGGTTCAACTAGCACTCGCCAGTATTGGTCCAGCAGCCAAGTCGACGACTCCGAAACTGATTTCGCTGCTCAAGACTTCCCGCGATCCGATGATCGCGGCCGCTGCGGCTCACGCCCTCGGTAGCATCGGTGCCGTCGATGCCGACGAGCCTTTACGCGTAGCACTCACCAAGCCCGAGCCCATCTTGCAAATGGTGGCGGCGTGGTCGCTCGCTAAGCTACATCCCGACGACAATCAGCTCAAGCAGCAGGCCATCACGAAACTGCAAGCCGGACTCAACAGCGACGACCCGGTCATGAAAACGGCTGCCGCCGAAGGCATCGCGCAACTTACTCCGAAGAAAGCTGATATTCGCGAACAATAATCGCGGCGAGTATCACGCGACCCTTGCATCACGGGCCCATCAGCTTCCGCAACGCATCGAGATTGCGATCGCGATCAAAGAAATCTTCGATTTGTGCTTCGACTCCTTCGATTACCCGGCTAACGAGCCGCCCCGACGTGGCCTTCACGTTGAGTTCGTAAGCGCCTTCGCGTAGCAAGTATTGCTCGATCTGGTTAGCGAATGCATCGACGATCCAGTACTCGCCCACACCATTGGCGGCGTAGTCCTCGAACTTCACGCCGCGGTCTCGATCTTCGGTCGTCTCCGAGAGAACCTCGACCACGAGATCGGGGACGGGGAACTTCAGCGTGTCATCTTCGAGCCGACTCGCCCTCTCATTGCCGAAAAACACGATGTCGGGTTCATAATCGTTGCGGGGAAACACGACGAGGCATTTTTCTGTCTTTACGCTGCCCAAATCGTTGATTTCGACGTAGGTCTGCAAGAGTCGTGCGACCCACAAGGTTACGTCTAAGTGCCGGTTGCGGGCTGGTAAATGCAAGCTAACCTTGCCTTCGATAAACTCGATTTTTTGCTCGGGTGTCATTTCGTCGTAAAACCGCTGCCGGGCCGCTCTCTCGGCCTCGATTTGCTGCGAGAGCAACGCAATTGCCTGTGGCAGTTGCGGAGAGTAACTCAGCGGTTCGAGCAGTGTGTCGAGAGTGGTCATGTGTCAGTCGCCTTGAATCGTCGTGTTGCGAAGTGTCGCAATCTTTCTTTGCCCACTATACTCCCAACAACATCACTAGCGAGTCCGATCTTGATCGTCGACGTACGTCTTGTCGCGGAAGCTATCTTCACCAACCACAAAAGTCTCTAAAGTGGCCGACGTATCTCTCCAACAGGTCAGCAAAGTTTACTCCGGCGGCGTCAAAGCAGTCTGCGACGTCTCGCTCGACATCCGCGATGGCGAAATGGTGGTACTCGTCGGTCCCAGCGGCTGTGGCAAGTCGACGACGTTGCGGATGATTGCGGGCCTCGAAGAAGTGACCGGTGGCGACATACTGATCGGTGGCCGCTCAGTAGTGGGGGTGGCTCCCGCCAAACGCGATATCGCGATGGTGTTTCAGAACTACGCGCTCTATCCCCACATGACGGTGAGCCAGAACATGGAGTTTGGCCTCCGCATGCGTGGAAGTTCGCGGGCAGCGCGACAGCAGCGCGTTGGCGAAGTTGCCGCACAATTGGGCATCGCCGACTTGCTCAAGCGTCGACCGCGCGAGCTCTCGGGCGGACAGCGGCAACGCGTCGCGCTCGGTCGTGCGATGGTTCGCGACCCCCAGGTCTTCCTGCTCGACGAACCTTTGTCGAATCTCGATGCCAAACTCCGCGTACAGACTCGTGGCGAAGTTGCCGCGCTTCATCGGCGGCTCAAGGCGACGATGATTTACGTCACCCACGATCAAGTCGAAGCGATGACGCTCGGCGACCGACTGGTGCTCATGGAGGGGGGGCACGTTCGGCAAGTCGGCACGCCGCGCGAAATCTACGACCGCCCGGCTAACGCGTTTGCCGCCACTTTTATTGGTAGTCCGGCGATGAACCTGCTGCCGGCAGAGGGTAGGGGGGGGCGCGTTTATCTAAACGGCCAGCCCAGCATTTTGCCCGCGGTGAACACAGCGAACGAAGGTTCGCTGCTCGTGGGCATTCGGCCCGAACACCTATCGATCGCGGGCGGGCCGGTCGAGTTGGGCAATGCTGACATTGTTGCGAGCGAATATCTGGGCCACGAAACTTTGTTTCGTACCTCGCTGGCGGGCCATGAAGTGTTGGTCCGAACCGTGCATCAAGACGTTGCTGTTGGCGACCGGGTGCCGCTCACTTGCCAGGCGACCCACGTTCACCTGTTCGCCCGTGAAGGCGACCAGCCGCGCGTCGAAGCGACAGCCTCGTAGCTGGAGTCGTAAGAATTCGACGTGATCAGCGAAGGGGTCGCCAAGTATAGCCACTCTGGCTACACCGATTTTTCATGCGTCGCCATTGTCGCAATCGATACATCTCCGACTGCGCCCTTCCGAAAAACTTCGCTCGCAACCGGCTAAAAACACCAGTAACTGCCCCCCTGGTTACTGCGCGATCAGCGTAACCTAAGTTTCGGCAGTCGGGCACGAAAGCGTACCGGCGACGTTGGGGCAATTCATGAAGTTTTGGCAATCGATTAACCACACATTTTCCCGTCGAGCACTTGATGTTACTGCTTCTTGTTAATTTCTGTTTCGCTGTGGTCGCGCTGGCTGTTGGTTTCGCCGCGGGCACTTATTTCTCTGGGCGTCCAACCGCCGATGACGACTCCGACGCCGCGCGCCGTGCACGCAGCGAAGACGACCTCGAGCGTCAGTTCGCCATGGAGAGGGCCGAACTTGCGTCAAGCCGATTGCGCGATCTGGCCTATTCGATGGCCAGCGATGTCGGAGCTCACTCGACGCGGGTCGACGAAATCACCGCCAACCTGCAGTCGATCGACGTCAATGACATCGCCGCGACTGGCGACGGCGTGCTGAAGGCCCTCGAAGAGATCGTCGTCGCCAACAAATTGTTGCACGACCGGCTCGCCAGGGCGGAACAGCAAATCATCGAGCAGGCAGCCGAAATTCGTGCCCACGAAACTGAAGCCCGCACCGATTCGCTTACGCGACTCAGCAACCGACGCGCGTTCGACATCGAAATGAAACGTCGCTTTGCCGAGTGGGGGCGCACGGAGACCCTGTTCTCGCTGTTGATTCTCGATATCGATCACTTCAAGCAGCTTAACGACACTCACGGTCATCAAGCCGGCGACGAAGTGCTGAGGCAAACGGGCAAGGTCTTAATTGAAGCAAGCCGCGACATGGACATGCCATGCCGCTACGGCGGCGAAGAGTTTGCCATCGTCATGCCCGCCACGATTGCAGACGACGGTAAGAATCTCGCCGAACGAGTTCGCAAAATGATCGAGACAATGGATGTTCGCTTCGAGGGAAAATTGCTCAAGGTAACAGCCAGTGTTGGGCTTGCTGAAGTCAATGACATTGATGATGAGGCTGGATTGCTCAAGCGGGCCGACGCCGCCCTTTACGCATCGAAAGACGCGGGTCGTAACTGTGGGCATTGGCACACCGGCACCGACATTGTGCCAATCACACCGAGCCGCAAACACACCGCGGCAAGCGTAGCCGAGCCGCTTCCGGTCGAGACGGTGTTTCTTGATCGCCTTCTCAACCGCACGAAGTTTGTCGAAGAGCTCCGCCGCCGCGTAGCGGAGTCGGGTCGCACGGGCTCACCACTCTGCGTTATCGCGCTCGGCCTCAACAGCTTCCGCGAAGTCGAAAAACAGCATGGCAGCGAAGGGAGCCAACTATTGCTCGACGCCGTTGCCGAATACCTGCTCGACTCGCTCCGCGAGATGGACTTAATTGCGATCGTGGCGGCCGATCGCTTCGCGATCATGCTGCCCAATTCCACCGAAGACGAGGCCAAGGAGACCATCGACCGCACATTGCAAGCCCTCGATGGCTGCGAGCTTCCGATTGGCGATTCGGCTCATCGATTGGCGATTCGCGTCGGTGCCGTACAGAACAGAACCGACGAAACAGCCGCTTCGCTGCTCGAACGCGCCGAAAAGCAGTTGCAGGAGCAACGAATCGCCGCGCCCTTCGTGAGAGTTTAGAGCGTGGTAAAAATCACCAAGGCTTTCCCATCGACCGAATGTCGCCAACAGCCGACGAGCTACTGCTCTTCGGAGTCTCGATAGCGTCGATGGTGGCCCTCGATTAAACTGCGTGCATGACCCCCGAGCCACCCGCCGCGCCGCCCATCGAACTCAGGCGAACTTCGCGTCGTCCCCCTCGTCCGTGGTGGCAGTTTAGTTTGCGGTCGATGTTGATCGCGATGACGGTGTTTGCGTTGATATTCGGCTTCGGCGGGCAAGTTGCAGGATTTTGCAGTTGGTTGGCAACCAATCTCGCAGTTGCATTCCTAGGCGGGCTTCTTGCTGGCTGTGTGCTGCACGATTGTGATAGAGCGCGTGTTTTCGGCGGCGGCGCGATTGCCAACATCGCGCTTAGCTGGCGGCTGGGTTGGGCAGGAGGGGCCACGCGTGGCGCGATAAACACTATGGACTATCTGTTGCCGCCATCAGTCGACCCAGAAATGATTGAGGCTCTGATTATCTCGCTCGCCTCTCCGTGCACGCTCGCTGCATCAATGGCGCTCGGAGGCTTCGTCGCACTCAGGGCGGCCCCTCACTGGCACCGTTGGGCCACCTCCGAAACTCCTCGCGAAAAATAACTCGAAGCGGCCCCTTGCTCCGGGCTCAAGTAGCCGTAGAATTCTGCCGATACCGAGTCATCTCGGTTGTGGGTGATAGCAGCGGTTGGGCGTCTCGCGTGGGCTTTGGTCGGCGTAAAAAAGGTTTTCAGAAAAAACTTCTTCTGGACCCTTTGACAGACTCGCGAAAGCTGGTATTATCTGCGATTCCCCACTACGAGTTAGCTCGCAGAGGGGAGTGCCCCAAGGAAGCGATTCCCGAGGGCAAAAGCGGGTCGGCAGTTTGTGGTCGACAGGGTAAAGCGTTAGCCGCTCGCGGCTTAGCCCTTTGCTCGCTCTTTGACAATTTGGTGAAAGCAAGAGTGGCATCTTAAAAAACGAAGATGCGCTATTTGTTCGATTCCGAGGGTTTGCCCATTTGGTAAGCGTTTCGGGTGACGGCAATAGTGCATGTTCACCGAGCTCTGTGCCTTAGATAAATTGGAAATGAAAGTTACTTTCTGCTGATTCGCAAAGTCAGCAGATTGGTAGCAGCATTTATTAAGTGTCTTGAGAACAACCGCTTGCGGTTTAGCCGCAAACGGC
>JBGSWC010000313.1:0-4610 GCA_041752635.1 Pirellulales bacterium
GTCTACATTCGCGCGACGCGAATGGTGCTCGTTCGCGCGCTCCGCCGCATTGCCGCCGAGCGGGGTGAAGAACTCGAATTCGATCTCTCTGTCACCCGCGAAGAGCTCCGCAAAGCCGAGCAGTGGCTGGGCGATCGCCCACGGCACCAAACGGGTCGAGAATCGCTGCTGGCGGACCAACTATCGCGGCCCGCTGGCGCTTCACGCGGGGAAGACCAAGCGGCGCGACCAGGGGGCGAAGAACTGGGTGGCCGAGTACGCGCCCGAATCGCTCGGCACACTGGAGCAGATCGAATCGATCCGCGGCCAAGTGATTGCCGTTTGCGATCTGGTAGACTGTGTAAACGTCACCGAATGCACGGGAGATAAGTTCGCGTTCGGCGAATGCTGCTGGTTGCTCGATGCGGTGCGAATCATCGAACCGGCGGCGATCAGTGGTAAACAGGGGCTGTGGACCTGGGAAGCGGAAACCGGGAGTAGAAAACCGCCAAGCCGCCACGAGCGCAACTTGCTTGGGTCGATGAAACCCAAGCCATTTCGGTCACCTCGGAAACTGCCCGATTTCTGTCCAGCTTGCATACTAGGTGGGCGGCCGGACAACGCCCCAAAGGTCGGTTGCATGCGCGGTCAATTTGATTCTCAAGCTGCGTCGCGGGAAATACACCGATGCAAATTAACTCGCGGCTCACCTACCTAAGCTGGGCCAACTTCGGCGACTTATTAACAACCAAAATCAACACCGGCGACTCCACCACAGCAGCGTTGCCTGCTGTTTCACAGCGCACTCAACTCTGCCCAGCGCAAAAGGATCAGTTACGAGCCGCATGCGTAAGCAGGTGTTTGGCCGACACCTGTTTTGTCAATTGCACGCGCCAAAGTTTACTCGCCGCCGACGTCGGCTAAGTAGCAACGGGCTGCTTTCTGCTATATCGCCAGTATATCGCCAGAGCAGGCTTAGGCCACAAGCGGCGGCGACGAGCAGACCGGAGGATGGCTCCGGAATCGCGACCACGTTGGAAACGAAGAGGCCGTAGCTGCCGTCGGTGAAGTGGGCGGTGAACACGAGTTGGCCGAGGTCGTTGAAGGGCGACGGTCGGCCGTCTTCATTGCCGGTGGTTAAAATGTTGAAGGTGTTTTGTGAGAAACTAATACCCCTTACGGTGCGGAGATCGGGGTTGAGCGGGTCGTCGCTGACATCGAAGAGCTGGTCCTGCAGGATGATGGGGGTGAGCAATCCATCCCGATCAGTAGCCCAAATGCCATCTTTTCCGACTCTATCCTCGTCGCTGATGACGAGGGCGCGAAACGCGGTCTGCCCGGCTCCGTTCAGCACGGGAGCGCCGTAGAGGTTGCCGAAGTAGACTCCGGGGGCGGTGCCGGGGGCGGGATCGCCACTGCGGGCGATGAGTTCCGGGGTTCCCGAGACGGCGTCGGTGACCCACATGCCTTCGTCGATGACGAAATCCCCGGAGGTGTTGTTGACTTTGCCGTAGAAAGCAATTTGCCCGGCCCCGTTGAGCACGGGACTCGAGACGCCGCGGAAATTTTGCCCGGTGCCGGGGGCGGGGTCGCCATTGCGGACGACAAGTTCGGGCGTGCCCGAGACGGCGTCGGTGACCCAGATGCCTCCACTGTTGGGGCTGTCCACGCCGGCACCTCTAACTATGCCGGCGAACACAATTTGCCCGGCCCCGTTAAGCCCCGAGGGTTGAGATAAGCTGGCGAAGTAGACTCCGGGGTCGGTGCCGGGGGCGGGGTCGCCAGTGCGGGCAACGAGTTCGATCTCGCCCGAGACGGCGTCGGTGATCCATATGCCGACTTTGTTGGTGTTGTCCACGCCGCCGAACGCAATTTGCCCGGCCCCGTTGAGCATAGGAAAGTATAAGCTGCCGAAGTAGACTCCGGGTTCGGTGCCGGGGGCGGGTTCGCCTTCGCGGGCGACGAGTTCGAGCGTGCCCAAGACGGCGTCGGTGATCCATATGCCGTCTTCGTTGGTGTTGTCCACGCCGGCACCGGTGAGTCGGCCGTTGAAAGCAATTTGCCCGGCTTCGTTGAACACGGGAAATCTGAAGTGCCTGTAGTTGACTCCGGGGGCAGTGCCGGGGGCGGGGTCGCCAATGCTGGCGACGAGTTCGAGCGTGCCCGAGACGGCGTCGGTGGTCCAGATCGCGCGATTGGAGCTTAACGTGCTGCTGGACAGGGGCTGCCCGAACGCGATCTGCCCGGCCGCGTTGAGCACGCGTTCGGGACTAAAGAGGCTGAAGTTGACGCCGGTGCCGGGGGCGGGGTCGCCAGTGCGGGCAACGAGTTCGATCTCGCCCGAGACGGTGTCGGTGATCCACATGCCGAGATCGTTGGTGTCGTCCACGCCGGCACCGGTGAGTCCGCCCCTGAACGCGATCTGCCCGGCGTCGTTGATCACGGGAAAGAAAAAGTAGCTGAAATTGACGCCGGTGCCGGGGGCGGGGTTACCGGAGAGGAAGATGGTGTCGTATCCGGGGGCGGCGGCGACCGGGGGCGCGAGCGATGCGACAACGCCCACAGCGAGTAGGAAGGTGGAAGTCAGACTGCGGGTCATTACGAAGCTCCAATACATACAGTAGATGTCATCCAGTGCTGCTCACACAGGTCGAGTATACACAAGAGTACACATCCGGTAGGTAGATTCTTAAGCAAAATATGCAGAAATCGCGCATCAATAATGCGTGAAGCGAGCGGGGCGGAATCGCGGTGGGGTGCATTGACTTCGCTCTGATTCACTTGCGCGAACTTTTATCAGTGGATCGCACGAACTGGTGCAATCATAGTCAGGGATCGTCATTTTGCTGTTCTTGCCTAATGCCACGTGTACCGTGTGCCATAAGCGAATCAACCTTCGTGCGCTGGGTGTGAAACACCCAAGCACCGAACGGCCACAAGAATTACTTGGGTCGGTGGCGCCCACGTATCGAACGCCCTACGACAGGGATCGGGCGTTCGGCCAGTGGTGCTGGCTGCTTGAAAATGTCCGGGCACTCCGCGAACCGCGACCGGTGACCGGCAGACAAGGGCCGTGTGTCTGGTCCCCCTGATGCGCCGCGAGATCACCCCCGCGCCTGCCGATAAGGGCAGGCAATGGATCTTGCCCTCATCACTTCCGAGCTGCCGCTGGCCGAGCTGCAGGCGATTCGCGCCGATCACACCGGCTACGATCTCCCCGGCGGCGGCACCGCGATGGCCCAGGTCTACATTCGCGCGACGCGAATGGTGCTCGTTCGCGCGCTCCGCCGCATTGCCGCCGAGCGGGGTGAAGAACTCGAATTCGATCTCTCTGTCACCCGCGAAGAGCTCCGCAAAGCCGAGCAGTGGCTGGCGATCGCCCATGCCACCACGGCCGGCCCGCGGATGTACACCCCCGATCCCGACTGGCGGGGAGAGTGACCATGCCGAGCCGCCGACAGGTCCGCCACCATAGCCGCTATGCCGAGCCATCGCTCAGCGAGAGCATGATCGACATGCAGGGCGATTACCTCGCCGCCAAGCGCAACAGCCGCTTCCGTCGCAAGCGTAAAGGGCTCGCCCCGCTCGGCGCCGGTGCCGACTGGCACTATCGCAGCGATGGCGACTATCTCTGGATGCAAGAGGTCGCCTGGGACCTCTATCGCAATGACGTGATGCTCGGCAGTGTCACCGATCGGGCGATCGACAACATCGTCCAGGACGGCTTTGGCTACGATCCCGAGACCGGCGACGAAGCGCTCGACGAAGAACTCCGCGCGCGATGGATCGAAGAAGCCACCGATCCGGAGTGCTGCGACATCGCCGGACAGCACAATTTCCACGAACAGACTCGCCAGATCTGCCGCGGCATGATCGTCGGCGGCGACATGTTCGGCATTCCGGTCGATGCAGGCCGCGTCCAACTGGCCGAGAGCTTTCGTTGTCGCAGCCCGAGTACCCGGCGGAGCAAGCGGCACATCGTCCACGGCATCGAGTTGTCGCCCACCCGCGAGCGGCTCGCCTACTATTTCACCCGCGACCAGATCGACCCGTTCGGCACCGTCCACCTCAAAGACCTGGTGCCGTATGCGGCGAAGGATGAAGACGGGCTGCCCGGCGTGTGGCACATCTACCGCGCGAGCCGACCGAGCCAGACCCGCGGCGTCACCGCCTACGCGCCGATCTTCGACGCCGCCGGCATGCACGACGACTTGCAATTTGCCGCGCTGCTCAAGGCCCAGCTCACCAATATGACGTTCCTGTTGCGGCAACGCTCCGAACATTTCGACCCGGTCAACTACGGCATGAAACTGCCGACCGGCGTCGACCTGTCGAGCGATTACCTCCGCGACGGCAGCTCGCGGACGATCGAAGGGCTCGGCCCACTGAGCGAGATCGCCAGTCTGCGCGGCGAGCGGATCGAAGCCTTCACCCCCAACATTCCCAACGCCGAATTCTTTCCTCACACCAAGCTGGTGCTGACCTTCATCGGCATCAACATCGGCATGCCGCTGGTGCTGTTGCTGATGGACGCCAGCGAAACCAACTTTAGCGGCTACCGCGGCGCGGTCGACCAGGCCCGCCTCGGCTTCCGCGCGATCGGCCAGTGCCTCGTCGATCGCTGGTGTCGC
>JBGSWC010000314.1:0-3114 GCA_041752635.1 Pirellulales bacterium
GCCGGTCCACCCCCACGACCAAGCGAACCACCGCGGCCATGAAAAAACGTGAGCGCGACGCCAAACTCTTTGGCGATTCGATAGAGCTCGATCTGTGAACGCTGTAACGACCAACCGGCCGCCAGATAGCCGCCATCCTTCGTGCTGTCACTGTAGCCGAGCATGGCGATTTGTTCGGCACCCAACGCCGCGATGTGTTCGCGATAGGCGGGCGTGGCGAACGCCGTTCGCAGAATCGTCGGAGCGTTCACGAGGTCGTCGATTGTCTCGAACAGCGGAATCACCGGCAGCAACAGCTCGGCGTCTCGCGCGTCTCCGCCGTCGACCCGTTCGCTCCATTTCCAGAGCCACAACACGGTCAGCAAGTCGCTCGCCGTGCGAGTCATGCTCACCACATGGCCGCCGAGCGTGGCCATGCCATAGCGGCGTGCGATACGCCTAAGCACGACGAACAGGTCGAGCGTCTTTCGCGTATCGGGCGAAATTCGCACCGGGTCGAGGTTCGCCGCGTAAGGCATGGTTTCGCACAACAGTTCCATCCGACGAGTTTCGTCGATCTCGTCTTCGACACCGACGACGTGTGCCGCGTGCCAAATTTCGTCGATCACCTGCTGGTAGACTTCGCTGTGTTGGCGAATGTCGAGTCGCGCTGTGTTGAAGCCAAAGACCTCGATCTGGTCGAGCCACTGTTGGACTTCCGTATCAGCGAGCGACTCATTGTGTGTTGCCACGAGTACATCGCGAAGTAACTCGACATCGTCGGCAAGTTGAGCTGCGCCGTTGTACTCGCTCGTCGAGTCTTCTTCGATGGTCTGCTCGATACGCCACCTCACCACCGCGAGCCACCGGCGATAGGTTTCGCTGGGAGCGATCGTCTCGAGCACATCGCTCAGCGCGGGCCACTTTTCGCGGGCAATGTCGATGGCCGATCGCAGTGGTTCAGCGCCCCGATCGTTGTGATCCGCGAGGCTCAGCGACTCGCCCAGCGCGAGGCAACAGTCGTGATGGGCTTTAAGCGCCGCGTGGCGAAGCCAGAGGCAAGTCTGGTGCGTAATGTGCGGAGTGACATAGGGATGCCCATCGCGGTCGCCCCCCATCCAACTGCCGAATTGCAATAGCTTGGGAATCTCGATCGGTTCCCCCGGATAACATTCGGCCAACGCATCGCGCAGGTCGCTGAAAATCCGCGGCACCGTTTCCCACAGCACCGGTTGGAACGACAGACCACGCTGCACTTCTTGCAGCACAGTGGGTCGCGTCGATCGCACACTGTCGGTTTGCCACAGCTTGACGATCTCGCGACGGACAGTCGCTTCGAGTTCCTCGCGCTCGCGCGGCAGGTTGCGAGTCGAATCGAGCCGCGCCATGAGGTTGCGTATCTGCCGCAATCGCCCCCTGAGGCTCTTGCGTTTCGCTTCGGTTGGGTGGGCGGTAAAGACCAATTCCACATGAATTCGTCCCAACACTTCGCTCACTTGCTCGCGCGACATTCCGCTGGCGGCGAGGTGCTTGATTGCCGCCCGGATCGACTCCTTGCGTGGCGACGGATGCGACTCTTGCTCCCAGTGACGCAAAGCCCGCACACGCTGGCGATCTTCGGCCAAATTCGCGAGTTCGAGAAACGTGCTAAAAGCGCGAATCACAACTTGCAGTTGCTCGGGTCCCAGGCTGGCCAGTAGGCTGTCGAGATCGCGATGTTCGCCGGTTGTGTCGTCCTGTAGCGCGCGCGCTTCGCGACGAACCTGCTCGACGAGTTCATAGGCTTCCTCGCCATCAAATTCGCGAATGACTTCACCGAATGTACGACCCAGTTGATCGATCTCGCGTCGCAGTTGTTCGTCGGTTGCCATGGTGCGTTGAGTTTGAAGTAGAGAGAGCGGGGGATCGATTAAAGGGTAAGTCCGCGCGTGGGTGGTCGCAAGGTGAGCGGAGCGACCGTTACTCGCGCGATTTCAGCACGCTCACCAAATCTAAATGATCGAGCCGCCGCCGCACGAGGAGCGACGAAATGATTGCGGCGGTCAGCACGACGCTCACCGCTAGCCCAAACGACCGGGCGCTAATCGCGAATGGAAAGCGAAAGACCTCTTGGTCGAGAAACTGTACTAGCATCCACGCCAGACCGTAGCCAATGCCCATTCCGAGCGGTATCGCGAGCAGCGTCATGGTGCCGAGTTCGCCAAGCAAGATGCCCGAGATTTCGCCTCTTGTGAAGCCAATAACGCGCAGCGTCGCCAGTTCGCGGCTCCGTTCCGAAAGGGCGATTCGAGCGCTGTTGTAAACCACACCAACCGCGATGACGATCGAGAACGAAAGATTAAACAGCCTCATCTTGAGCAGATTTTGAGCAATCGTTGACTCGAAACTCTCAATGGCAAATTCCTTGACGGTCACGCCGGCCAAAGCGGGGATTTCTTTCAGCTCGCGGTAAACGCGACTGCGGGCCGCCGGATCGATGCGAAGGTAGGCCCCGCTGGCGCGGGGTCCTTCGCCCATCGCGCGGCTCAAGTCGGCGAAGTTCATGTAGGCATTGAGCCCCTGCATATCGTCGATGGTCGCTACGACGGGCAGCTCCAGTACCGGCCGTTTGCCTTCGAGTACTTCGGCGACGATGGTGTCGCCGGTCGAAACTTCGAGCAGATCGGCCAACTTTCGCGAGAGCAACACTCCCGCAATCGGCGGCTGTTGGACATCGCCTAATTTGTCGACGAGCCCGTAAAGGTCGGACTCGATCGGCAATCCTTGCAGTGCGACGCGTCGCGAGCGGTGAGCCATTCGCAGTCGCGCTGGCACTGTGCGAAACGGTTCGACATATTCGACTCCCTCTATGCTTTCGAGTGCATAGCGAATGTCCGACGAAAGGGGCTCGACAGTCGAGACCATCATGTCGTACCGCTGCACGCGGCGAAACTGCACATCCATGAGCGTGTCGATCGTGTCTTGCATGAAACTGCCGACGACGACGATGCCGACCGACAACGCGATCGCGAAGATCGAAAAACAGGTCTTGATTGGCTGGCGTTCGAGCTGACGCAATACCATGCGTGCGACGTTGGGCAGATAACGACCGATGCCCAATCGTTCGACAATCGTGGCACGAAACGACGCGGGGGG
>JBGSWC010000315.1:0-11489 GCA_041752635.1 Pirellulales bacterium
CGCCTTTCGGCAATTGTCCGTCTCGGTTCGCTCGCGCCCGAAGTTTACCAGAATGTGCGACCGTCGGCTTTCCCCCGGCTGCTCTTATTGAGCTGGTAGTGTTGCCGGCGAAGGGTTGGTGACAGGACCGCCCATTTATTCACAGCTTCGGCCGCGCCGCGTGCTAATATGGGGATTACCCAATTTCGACACCATCCGCAAATCAGAACCCCATTCCCATGTCTGACGACGCAAAAAAGTTGTCCGATGATACCCACACCAACGACGATCGTTTCGCGGCGACGCGGCTATTCGAGCCCGAAAATTCGCTCAATCGCCAAGAAGAAGATATTGCGCTGGCCGCCGAGCTCATGAACTCGGGGCTGGTCACTGACCGCGAAGTGACCGCGGCAGTGTCGGACTGGTCGATACACGGCAGCGTTCCGCTCGCCCAGCATCTCGAAGACAAAGGCATACTCACGGCCGAACAAGCCGATAATCTAAGCCAAAATGCCAAGCGACGGGTCGATCGCGCGCGGCGGAGTATCGCCGCGAGCAGCGAACTGCCGACGGGCACGCAAAGCATGTTGCTCGCCACACTCGAGCGACTCGATGGCTCGGGTCGGGTGGCCAAGCTGCTGGGTGTCACGGTTGCCGCGCGAGGTGGCGACGACGACGCGCGGGTCATGCAGGGACGCTATGAACTCGTGCGAAAATTGGGGCAGGGGGGGCTGGGTCGGGTATGGCTCGCTCGCGATGCGAATCTAAATCGTCACGTCGCGCTCAAAGAAATCAGCCACGCGGCCGGCGCGAGCGAAGCGATCGTCGAACGCTTTCGCAACGAAGCCGAAATCACCGGTCGGCTCGACCACCCCAGCATTGTTCCCATCTATCAACTGGGCGAAGACCTCGAAACGGGGCGCGTGTTTTACACCATGCGTTTTCTCGGCCGTTCGACGCTACAAGATTCGATCAGCGAGTATCACGAGCGTCGCGAAGAGGGCAACGACGACCCGATGCTGCTGCGGCAGTTGCTGACGGCGTTTGTTAATGTCTGTCACGCGATCGGACATGCCCATTCACGCAAGGTCATTCATCGCGATCTCAAACCCGAGAATGTGGTGATCGACAGCTTTGGCCAAGTCATTGTTATCGACTGGGGCCTCGCGAAAGTCATCGACGACACGTCGGTCGAAAGCCTTGCCGACTCGATCGGTGTTGGTAACGCCGACCGGACCAGTGAAGGACAGGTGCTCGGCACGCCTCTCTTCATGGCACCCGAACAAGCGGCCGGACGACTCGATGAACTCGATCACCGCACCGATATTTATGGACTCGGCGCGATTCTCTTCGCGATCGTCACCGGCTTTGCACCACACGAAAAGACACAAAAGCACGCAGTCGACTCGGGCATTGGCGCGCGAGGCATGATTAGCGTGATTGCCGGCGGAGTCACCCCACAAGCGCGCGACGTTAATTCGGAAGTCGATGCCGCGCTCGAAGCGATTTGCAGCAAGGCCATGGCCCGCCGCCGTTATGCACGATATCAACAAGCGTCGGAACTGGCACAAGACGTGCAGCGTTGGATGGCCGGTGAACTGGTTTCGGCCTTCGAAGAGGGGCCGTGGCAACGCACGCACCGCTGGATCGCCAAGCATCCGCGACTGTCTCAGTCGCTGTTGGCGCTAGCCATGATCGTGCTCGTGGCAGCGACGACGCTTGGTGTGTCGGCTCGCCACAATCATGTTGCCGAAATGCAAAGCAAGTTTTCACAAATGTCGGGCGATGTGCGTGGTGTCGAAATGCAATTGCGGAGGGTCGCCGCAGAACTCGCCAAGGATGCACGATTCCTAGCTGCATTGCCGCCCGTCGAGGGCATCATCGCGGCTCGCAACGGCATCGAAGGCGATGACGAACAGGTCTGGCGAAGCCGACTGGCCTCGATTTTCAGCGGCATGTTACGGTCGAATCCGGACTTTCTGGCGCTGTCGTTCGAAGCGCGAAATGGCGAAGGGGTAAAAGACATTGTGCGTGTTGAACGCAATCCGGCCGATCCGACGCTTGTTCGCGAGTTACCAGAAAGTCGGTTGAAATCCATCGAGAACAGCCCGTTGATGGTGGAGGTCGCCGCACTCGAACCGGGTGACGTCAAACAGACCCTGGACGTTCGACCGCGACATGCCGATTCGCTCGCGAGCTTTGATCGGATGTGTGCTGCGACGCCTGTCTTTGACCAAGCGACAAGCGACTGCTTTGGAATGATCGTGATCGAAACCCAGGTGTCGGCGCTAATCGAACAAATAATTCTCGGGCTCGGTCGCGTCGATTGTGATCTCTACGTCGCCGATGGCAGGGGGCAATTGTGGGTTTCGGCCTTGCGTGAGCATGGCGTGCGAGTGGCTTCCGAAGGGGAAACGATTTCCGACCTTCCGGCAATTGTCGAGTCGAGCCTCGCGTCATCGAAAGAGCCGTTTGAGCTTCAACAAGGCGAACAATTCATCGCCCGTCGCTTTTATATCGCGTCGTCGCGAGGAGTTTTAATCTTCGCGAGGCTGCCACGCGAATGAATTGCAATTGCACTACGACAACAACATCGACAAATCGTCGGCCGAGAGTTGTTTAAGTAGCGAACCATCGCCGCTGACGATCGCGCTGGCCAAATCGCTTTTACGGGATTGCAGTTCCATGATTTTTTCCTCGACCGTATCGCGGGCAATCAGGCGATAGGCGAACACGGGGCGCTCTTGACCGATGCGGTGGGCGCGATCGACCGCTTGAGCCTCGACCGCCGGGTTCCACCATGGGTCGAGCACAAATACATAGTCGGCCGCCGTCAGGTTGAGCCCCGAACCACCCGCCTTGAGGCTGATCAAAAACGCCTGGACGCTGTCGTCGTTCTGGAACCGTTCGACCCGCTGCTGCCGGTCGCGGGTTTTGCCGTCGAGGTATTCGTAGACAATGCCCGCCTTGTCGAGTCGTGGTTTCACCAAGTCGAGCATGCTGGTGAACTGCGAGAAGATGAGTGCCTTGTGCCCCTCGCTGATAATCTCAGTAAGTTGTTCGACGAGCAGGTCGAGCTTGGCCGAGGGTTTCGAGCGGAGTTTTCGGTCGACGAGTCCCGGGTGGCAAGCCACTTGGCGGAGGCGGAGCAACGCTTCGAGGACGTGGATTTTCGCTTTGGCGAGCCCCTTGTTGGCGATCGTCTTGTCGAGCGTCGCGCGATAATGGTCGCGGACTTCGTTATATTGCTTGCGCTGCGCAGCAGGCAACTCGCAGTAGAGGTGCTGCTCGCTCTTTTGTGGAAGTTGAGGCAATACTTCGGCTTTCGTGCGCCGCAACAGGAACGGCGCGAGCCCCCGGCGAAGCGATTCGATCCAATCCTGGTCGTCGCTGCTGCCGCGAGTCAGTCGACGCAGCGACTCGCTGCGACCGAGCATGCCCGGATTCAGGAATTCAAATATCGACCACAACTCGCCCAAGTGATTCTCGACCGGTGTGCCCGACAGCGCGAGTCGGTGCCGAGCTTGCAACACGCGGCTCGCCTTGGCCGACTGCGACGCTGCGTTCTTGATCGCTTGGGCTTCGTCGAGAATCGCGTAATCCCACTGTTGTTCGCCGAGTCGCACGATGTCTTTGCGAAGCGTGCCATAGGTTGTCACAACCAGGTCGTAGTCGTCGAAGTTGTCGACGCGCTGTTTGCGGTCGGTGCCGGTATAGTCGCACACCGAGAGGTTCGGCGCGAATCGCTCGGCTTCGAGTTGCCAGTTGTAGACGAGGCTCTTGGGGGCGACGACCAACGACGGACGCTGCTCGGCTTCGCGTGGGCCGCGACGATTGCGACCGGCCAGCAGCGCCAGCACCTGAATCGTCTTGCCGAGCCCCATGTCGTCGGCGAGGCAACCGCCGAAGTAGAACTTTTCGAGAAACAACAACCAGCCGAGGCCGTCTTTTTGGTAATCGCGTAGTTCGCCCTGAAAACCTTGTGGGGCTTTCGCTGGCTTGATGCCGTTGAACGATTTGAGGCGGTTGCGGAGCGCAGTGAATTGCCGGTCGACGGCAACATCGGCGTCAGCTTCGCGGACCGCGAGCAGCGAATCGAGCAGCAGCGCCTGGCCCGGCTGAAACCGCAGATTGTCGCCTTCTTGCCGCGTCGAAAGATCAGCGATGGGCGCATACTTTGCCAGCCAGTCGTCGGGTAACAGACCTTGCGTACCATCGCCCAACTTGATGTATCGTTCGCCACTTTTGAGCGCGGCCAGCAGCGATGGCAGCGCGACTTCGTGGCCATCGAAGTTGGCGGTTCCCTCCAAGTCGAACCAGTCGATGCCCGATTTGATTGAGATCGAAACACCACCGCTTTGGCGAATGCGCGCCCCCTCGGCTTCGACCTCCCATCCTTCGGCGAGCAAAGTTTCGACAACGGTACTCAACATCCGCGCTGCAAACTGCAAGTACCCCGAAGCCGATTCGCGATAGAACGGGGTAGGCTCGGGTGTCATGCCGAGATCGGCAAGTCGCTGCGCCAGCTCCACTTCCGCTGTGGAGTCGCGAGTCCAAATCGAGCCGCTCGCCTCCGTGTCGCTTTCGGCATCGTCGCTCGGCCAGGCTTGTACATCGCTCAGCCAGGGCACCTCGCGGCCGGGGTACTTAAAACTCACAGCCGCGGAAAGCAGTTGTGAATTGCTTTGCCGATACTGGTTATCTTTGGGAGGCAAGACGACCAGCCGACCTTGAGGAGCCGCCGTCTTGGTAACTCGAAGCAAGCTTTCGTCGCCGACCAGCGGCGGGGCTTCGCCCGACCGATAAAGCTCGGCCAGCAATGTATCGCGATCGTCGAACGGAACGTCGATCTGCGTTTGCGAGTACAACAGTTTGAGCCAGCGAGAGTCGCGCGGTGTCGCGAAGCGAGCGAGGGCGTCGGTCCACAAGACCAGCCCGTCTTGGTAGCAAAACACCACGTCTTCGAGTGGTCGCGTTTCGTCGCCGCGAACGAATTCGCCCGTCAGCCGCCACGCTTTTTCGTCGGCCATCGATTCTGCTTTGAGCCGAAATTGCCACGCCGGGCCGTCGTCCCACGCGAGTAGTCGCATATCTTCCGGACCCTGCTCGCGCGAAATGATCCAGCCAAACCGGCCGGTCGCGGCAAGCTTCGGGAGCAGCGAATCGTACAGCGGCGCGACGATCTCAACGCGCGTCGGCGTCGTGCCATTCAGTCCTCGATTGCCGGTGGGCCGATACCAACTCGGCAAATCGTAGATTTCGCCAGCGAGGGGATTGCCAAGCAACATCCGCACTAAATCGGAGTCGTCTGGCGCGTCGAGTTGGTCGAAGTTGTTGTTGCTGACCGACAGCGATTTGATGTTTCCCCACTGGCCATCTTGCTTCCGCTGTTGTTGAAACAGCAAGACTTCGAGCGAAGTAGCTTCGGGATCGAGTTCGACGACGTACCACACACGCCGCGAACTGGCCAAAGCGGCATTCGCCCCGCTGCCATGCGATACGCCATTCTGATTTGCGAAGCTTGGCAGTTGCGTGAGTTGGCTGTGCCAGTTTAACGGTGATGCGTAACCATTTTGAACTGGTACGAGTGCGGGGTACGCAGGGTCGTCATTTTTGAGGGCATCGAGTTCCAATACCGCCGCCCACAAGTGTTTACAGTTTTCGTTGCGGTCAAAATCGAGGCAGCTACAATACAACCCTACCGCTTGGGGGTCCGACCAGTCGATGTCGACATAGTAGTCGTCTCGCGATCCATAAACGGTGAAATTGGCCGAGGTGGCCGTCTGCTTGTCGACAATAACCGCGTCGTCTTCAAAATATTCGGCACCCCGTTGGCGGGTTTTGGCGTCGAACCAATGATCGAGATTCGCAGCAAGTGACATGACGAAGGACTCCTTTCCGAGCAAACGATGGGCACGGCCTGCAGTTTAGCCAAGTCCGGCCCTTCTTGGGAAGCTGATTTGATTCTCGCGAAGTCACCGCCGCAAGGGAGATAGTCGACTGTGTGTCGTGGGCAAAATATGCGGGATGGTTGCAGAGCACAGGCTAAACGCGGTGGCCAGGAGTTTGTACTACTGCTTCGAGGCGACAAGCACTGCCGCTTCGATGTCGCTGGCGACTTGCTGCTGCAGCGCCACTGCGTTGTCGAATGTGCGAATGCTGCGCAGCCGACTCAGAAAGTCGATCTCCAAGACTTCGCCATACAGTGGTTCATCGCGACCGACGAGGTGGGCTTCGACCTTTGTGGCGTGTTCGCCAAAAGTCGGGTTAGGACCAAGGTTGACGGCCGTCGCCCACGATCCACCAGCGAGTCGTGCGACGCCGGCATAGACCCCGTGGGCGGGCAGCAGCGTATCGATGCCATCGAGGTTGGCAGTGGGAAAGCCCAGCGAGCGGCCGCGCCCGGCACCGTGGGTCACGAGTCCTCGAATGCGATACGGGGCGGTCAGCATCGCTCGAGCTGCGTCGACATCACCCTCGGCAATCGACTCGCGAATCCGTGAGCTGCTGATCATCGCGCCCCCCGCGTCCATCGGCGGCACCACATCGACAGTCATGGCCGCCTGCGAGGCAAAGCTGCGTAGCACTTGAACATCCCCTTCGCGATTGTGTCCAAAGTAAAAATTTGGACCCTCGACGAGCGCCCGCGCACGGAGTTCGCCCGCGATAATGCGATCGAAGAATTGGCGGGCGGTGAGTGACAGCAGCTCGATATTCGTGGGAAGCGCGATGACTCGATCGACCCCCAATTCGGCCAATAGTTCCGCCTTGCGTTCGACCCACGTGAGTGGCGGCGGTACCGCTTCGGGGCGCAAGAGCCGCGCCGGGTGAGGCTCGAACGTGAGCACGACTGCCGGACCGCCCACATCGCGTGCGCGTTCGATCAGGCGGGTGATGATGCGCGCGTGGCCACGGTGGACACCATCGAAGTTGCCAATCGACACAGCTCCGCCACAAACTTCGGGGGGCAGGTGCTCGGCTTGACGAATGATCGACACGGGCAGTTTAACGACGGACCAATGGAGGGCGAGAGACTCGATTGTAAGCCAATCGGTCTCCCGCGCCACTCCGCTAGAATGCGTCGCCTGGAATGACCTCGCCAGCCGCCCGTGTAATTAGTGCCGCATACACGGCGAGGTCGATGTCGTCGGGGAAGAACTGAACGCTGCCGTCGACCATGCAACCTTGCACTCCACCATTGTGGAAGCTGTAGGCTTCGCTGTTGTTTGTCACATTGAATGGCGTCGATCCGGTGCAGCTAAGCGACGCTAGATCGGCCCCGGTGAATCCGTGCAGGGGAATATTCGAGTTGGGGTCGGCCCAGGCCCCTCCCTGAGTCAAGCCACCGGTAACGCCCGGGTTGTCGCAACCTGAACTAGTCCAATCGCCCGTTTGGAGGGCTCCGTTGACCCAAAACTCGGGTCGCCCGGCATCTTCGACAACGAGCAGTGTATGTGTTGTGCCGTCGGTGATTTTGCGTAGCGGGGTTGGCCTTTCGGGAACCATCGAGCCGAGGAGATCGCTGCTGACGGTAGCGGGAAGCAACTGACCGCCCGATGCGGAGTTTGCGAGTTGTGGCGAGATCGATCCATGGATGGCGTAGTCGGAAGCAGCGGCCGTTGCGCCTGTCGCGCCAATTGGTATCTGGCGTTCTGGGTTTGGGGTCGACGGACAAAGCAGCGAGTCGATCACCACACTCACACCGATTTGGTTGACGGGATCTGTCCAAATCCTCTTCAAATTAAGTTTTTCGAATGCGGTCCCTTCCTCGGAGTAAGGCATGATCTGAGGAATCCAACCGAACAGTATTTCGTTATCTTCGAGCATGCCGTTGTTGTTTAAGTCGACTCGAATTTGCGCCGCCGGCAACTGTTTCGTCGTCGACTCGTAGTTGAGCGTCGCAAGACCAATCTGTTTGAGGTTGTTCTTGCATTGCGTGCGACGAGCCGCCTCGCGTGCCGCTTGCACGGCCGGCAGCAGCAGCGCGACCAAAATGCCGATGATCGCAATCACAACCAACAGTTCGACAAGGGTAAAGCCACGGGACCGCAAAACGGCGAAAGCGAAATGTCGCGACGCGCGCACACGAACGGCAGTAGGCATCAAAACTCCGGGGGAAGAAAAGAGAGAAGCTCGCCAATATGTGACCAGCCATCGCTGCAGTCTATTCCGGCACTGGCGTTATGTGCAAGCGACTGGCGCCGACGAATTTCGCTCGAAAGCCCCCGTCGCTAATCAATCGTTGACGCGATCACGGCGGCATATTCGCCAATTCTTTGCAAAATTTCCTGTCGGTTATCCGTATTCACGTCAGCCACCTGGCGCACGATTGCCGAACCGACAATCAACCCGTCGGCCACCGGCGCGAGCAATTTCACATGTTCGGGCCGACTAATGCCAAAGCCAATGCAGATGGGTAGCGAAGTTTGACCGCGCAACCAACCGACGTTTTCGACAAGTTCGGGCGGCAACTCGGTGCGCTCGCCCGTGATGCCCGCAACCGACACGTAGTAGACGAAGCCCGACGACGTTTCGCAAATCCGCAGTGCTCGCTCGCGTGGCGTGGTGGGTGTCACCAATTGAATGAGGTTCAACTCGCGAGCCGCGCACACTTTGGCCAGTTCGGGCGACTCCTCGACCGGCAGGTCGGGCACAATCAACCCGGCGACCCCTGCCGCGCGGGCGTCGTCGCAATACCGCTCAATGCCGTGGCGGTAGATGATCGCATAGCTGACCATCGTCACCACTGGTGCCGCCAGTTGGGGAGTCGTCTCGCCCAGCATGTCGAGAATCCCGGCGAGCTTCACTTTATTCTCGAGCGCCCGAGTATACGACGCCTGGATCACCGGCCCATCGGCAATCGGGTCGCTGTAGGGAATGCCGACCTCGCATATGTTGGCACCACTCTTGACGAGTACCTTGAGCAATTCGCTGGTAAACGCCAAATCGGGATCGCCCGCCGTGACGAACGGCATGAACGCTTTACGATTTTCGGCGCGGAGTTTGATGAATAATTGGTCGATGGCGGGCATGGTTCTTTATTCGTAGCACAAGCTCCTAGCATGTGCGAGTTGGATAGGTTGAAAGAATGCACAGGCTAGGAGCCTGAGCGACGACTTAATAGCAGCCTAATCAAATCGCCCACGGTAACAATGCCCGCTGCTGCTTCTTCGGCGATATCCAGGTCATACTCTTCTACAAGTTCCATCACCAGTTCGACCAGATTGAGCGAATCGGCCCCTCCGTCGCCGATTCGCGTACCGGCGCGAATGCCCGCTAGATCGATCGCCAGCTCATGCAAGAAACAGTCGCTGCACCGTTGTAGGAGCATGTCGGCTCGCCAAACGGTCGCGTTAGTAGGTCCGTTGGCCCGGAAGAGTGTTGAATCGCCCGAGCCCAATCCACCCACACCCAACGCCAGCTACATTGCTTCGCGCCAGGGCTCCGAATCGTCCTTCAACAACACATGCGCGCGCCAATCGTCACTTGGCTCGGGAAAATCGGTCCTTAAATGCACGCCCCGGCTTTCTTCGCGCGCGAGTGCCGCGTCGATCATCAGCCGCGAGACCGTGAGCATGTTTTGTAGCTCCCACGCGTCGGGTGTCGCGAGTTGGCGATTGAGCACATATCCCAGCCAAGCGTCGATCGAATGGGCCGCTCCGGAAAGTCGTTCGCGGTTACGCCACACGCCAGCGGCACGCCACATGAGGCTCTTCAGCGAGTTACGAATGTCGTCCAAGTCGAGCGGCGGGCCCGCCGGTTCGATGATGGCATTTTCGAGCGGAATCGCTCGAAACGAATCGGGTTCATCGAGTGCCCGGGCGGTCGCTCCCGCACCGCAGCGAGCGCCGTAAACGAGGCCTTCGAGCAGACTGTTCGACGCCAAGCGATTCGCGCCGTGCAGCCCGCTGCTGGTTGCTTCGCCCGCGGCCCACAGTCTCGGCAGCGATGTCCGTCCATGTTGGTCGACTTTGATGCCGCCGAGCATGTAATGGGCACCGGGACGCACAGGAATCGGATCGCGAGTGATGTCGATGCCGAACTGCGCGCACGCCCGCGCGATGCCAGGGAAGCGCGTGCGCGTGGCGTCGGCCTCAAGGTGGCTCATCGTCAAGTAAACACAAGGGTGCTTCGTTCGCTCCATTTGTTCGACAATACAGCGGCTCACGATGTCGCGCGGCGCGAGTTCGGCTCGCTCGTCGTATTCGGGCATAAAACGCTGGCCTTCGCTATCGACGAGCAGCGCCCCCTCGCCCCTGACCGCTTCGGTGATGAGACTCCGACCAGAGCCGGCAATGTACAGCACAGTCGGATGAAACTGCATGAACTCCATATCGCGGAGCACGGCACCGGCGCGGTAAGCAATCGCATGTCCATCGCCAGTAGCGACGGCCGGGTTAGTGCTTTCGCGATAAATCTGTCCGCAGCCACCGGTGCAAAGAATTGTCTGTTTGGCCCACACATAGGTCTTGCCGTGATGCTCATTCCAAACGATCGCGCCGCGACACTCGCCACCGTCGGTGAGTAGATCGATCGTAAACGTGTCTTGCCATAACTGGGCTTTGAGTTCTTCGTGGACTCGGCGAATCATGGCCCGCATGATCTCTTGCCCGGTCGCGTCGCCCAGCGCGTGGACAATGCGATGGTGGCTATGTCCCCCTTCGCGACCCAGCATCAAATCGCCATCGGCTTCGACATCGAACTGAGTGCCCCAGGCGATGAGCGCGCGAATATGCTCGGGAGCCTCGCGGATCACCATCTCGACGACTTCCTTGTCACACAATCCGGCTCCGGCTGTGAGCGTGTCGGCGACGTGATTATCAAACGTGTCTTCGGGACCGAGTACACTCGCAATGCCCCCTTGAGCATAGGTGCTGTTCGATTCTTCCATCCGCTCTTTGGTCACAACTAACAGCGACAGTTGCGGATCGACCTCCATCGCCGCCCGCAATCCGGCAATTCCGCCACCGACGATGAGCACATCGACAAAATGATGGGGTACCCGCTTGGGGTGGAAGGAGACGAGGTAGCGAGGAACATTGATCGGCATGTTGATGGTCTACCCGGAGACTTGAAGAATCCTCAAGTATAGGAACTTGGCGGCTGGGCGAGTGCTGGCCGAGCACGAAAGTTTGCCATCACGCCTTTGATAACCATAATTCTTAGCGAAGCGCAACAAAAAAGCAGCGGACCCCGATGGGGTACCGCTGCCTGGTGAGCGATGGCGAATCATGTTAGTTGCGGAGCCCGCCGCGATTAGTCGTCATTGCCGCTTCGATTGCCGCCATTTCCACGGCTGCGACCTTCGCCCGCCGAGCGTCGCCCGCGATCGCTATTATTCGCCGGCGCGGCCGAACCTCGGCTGCGGCCACCATCGACTCGTGGTGCCGGTTGGGCACTGCGAGGCGACGGTCCGCGGGGAGCAGCTTGGGGCGTCGCCGGCTGTTGGGGTCGGTTAACTTGATTATTTTGCCCACGGTTATTTTGCCCGCGGAACCCTTGGAAAGTGG
>JBGSWC010000316.1:0-3107 GCA_041752635.1 Pirellulales bacterium
GCGCGCACTAGAGTCATCGCAAGCTAGCGATTCAGCGTTCCATTTTTTTTTGCTTCCACGAGGTGTCGTTATGGCCGGGTTCTTTTCCGTATTCTCCACGAACAAAAACGAACCGAATAAGAAAAGTTCTGCTAAGCGGCCCGCAACTTCGGGACGCAAGCTGTCAATGGAAAGCTTGGAAAAACGCGAACTGCTAGCGTCCGACCTGGCGGAAATTACCGGCGTGGTGCGCGCCGACTTGCAAGGCGATGCTGATGCCAGCAACGACACCGTCGTTGTCGGCGCCACCGCTACGCTCTACCGCGACGGTGGCAATGGCACCTTCGACGGTGGCAGCGGCGACGACACCGCGGTCGGCGCAACGGCCACGACCGACGCTAATGGCAAGTACTATTTCGACGGCGTCGCTGCAGGCAACTACTTCGTCCACATCACTTTGCCCGGCGACTTGCAATTTCGCGCTGGCGAAGATGTCAAAGCCATTTCGATCACCGGCGACGAAGGCGACGGGATCGTTGGACCCACGATCGATGACTTCACGACCTTCCAAGTCGTCGAAGCTTCGCCGCCTCCCGTATCGAGCGACGCGAACACGCTGATCGATGCCGCGGTGTTGGGCGGGGAGCGCGACCTCTGGGTGGAACTTACCGAAAGCACGAACCCCATTTCCTCGGTTTCGCTCGCCGCCAGTGGCGGCAGTCTGTATATCGCCAGCGGCCCCGGCGCAACAGGCAACGTGAAGATCGTCTGGGATGGCACCGATGGCGATGCCCACACAGTCAATCCCACAGGCCTGGGCGGTGTGGACTTGACCGAGTCGAACGGCAACACGATGACCGGCATTGGGCTCACGTCTGGGGCAGATCACCCCAACGCAAAAATCATGCTCCGCATTTACACCGACGCTAATAACTGGTCGGAGTTTACTACCGTGGTCCCCGAATCGCTCGGCGGCGCTGCGACAGGCCAGGCCGTCTTCAATTTCGACGACGTGCCGACCGGGCAGTCGGGTTCCGGCGCGGACTTCACCAATGTCGGCGCGCTGGAGCTTACCTTCGAAGGGGTGACGGCCGTCGACGCGCAGGTGTCGCTCATCGAGTTGGTAGGCCGCGCCACGAAACGGGCCAACTTCACCGCTTCGCCACGAATGAGCCTCGGCGACAAAGTGTGGGCCGACATCGACGACGATGGACTGTTTGAATCGGGCGAACTCGGGATCGCCGGCGTGAAGCTCAACCTGTACGAAGACACGAACCTTGACAACCAATTCACGAGTGGCGTCGACACGTTGCTCGACACGCAGAACACCGACGCGAATGGCATGTATCTATTTACCGACCTGTTCCCGGGCAATTATCTGGTGCAAGTCGACGCGTCGAACTTCCAAGCGATTGGTCCACTCGCGGGATTGCGTTCCAGCTTGGGCGATGCGGTGGCCAACGACCCGGACGACGACGTCAACAACGACGACAACGGCACGCCCCTGGCCGGCGCCGGTGTCGTGAGCCAGGCGATCAGTCTCGTCGGTCTCGAGGAGCCAATCAACGACGGCGACGCGGACCCCAATTCCAACCGCTCGCTGGATTTCGGCTTCTTCGGTTTCGATCTGGCGCTCGACAAGTCGGTCGACCAAACCACGGTCGCACCGAGCGAGACGCTCAACTACACGATCAAGATCGACAACGCTGGCCCCTCCGCTGCGGTGGGCACGACCTTTACCGACGAGTTGCCCAACTTCGCGACGTTTGTCTCAGGCCACACGAACATTGCCGGCGTTGGGGTCACGCACAACAACGGCGTGGTCACAGCGGACCTGGGAACACTGGAACCCGGGGCGTCGGTGATTGTAACCATCGTGGCCACGGTAAGCTCCGATGCCACCGGCACACTGGTCAACACGGCCACGGTGAGCGCGCCGAAAGAAACCAATCTCTCCAACAACACCGACGTAGTCGAGAACCCGCTTTCGCCACGGATCGACCTGGCAATCGACAAGTCGGCAAACCGCGACTCGCTGGATCCCGGCGAGACGTTTAGCTACACACTCGAGATCGTCAACAACGGCCCGTCGAGTGCGACCGGCGTGGTGATCACCGACATGCTGCCCGCCACCGGCGTGACATTCGTCGGCGCTTCGCAAACCCCCACGAGTCAACAAGGCCGCGAGTTGACTTTCGACATCGGCAACCTGGCCCGCGGCGAAACGGCCAGCGTGACCATCGACGTGCTGGTCGACGAAACCTTTGTCGGCACGCTGCTCAACGAAGCGAATGTCCAAGGCAACGAGGTGGAGACCACCTACTTGAACAACGACGACTTTGTCGAGACTCCCGTGATCCGCCAGCCGGCTCGCCTCGAGGGGAATGTCTATGTCGACCGCAACGACAATGCCCAGTTCGACGCGGGTGAACGTCCCTTGGCGGGTGTGGTTGTCACGCTGCAAGGCACCGACTTCAGCGGCAACTTCGTCGAACGCACAACCACGACCAATGCCGCAGGCAACTACAGCTTTGAAGATCTCGACCCCGGCCGTTACCGCATCTTGGAAGCGCAGCCGGAACGCTACAAGGATGGAGAAGAACACATCGGCAGCCACGGCGGCGCCACGGGCAAGAATCCGGGGCTGAATTTGATCCCCAACAATCTGACCCCGCAACAAATCGACGACCTGTTCCTCGGCATCGAACTGCAAGCCGGCGATTCGGCGGTCGACTACGACTTCGGCGAACTGGCTATCAACATCTCAAAACGCAGCTTCCTCTCGCGGTAAGCAGCACCCATGTCGCCGAGCGCCAACCGGCGGCAAGTACTTGTGCTCGGGCGCATTGTTTTTCTCACGCTATGCGCAAAGTCCGCCGAAGTCCCCATCGGCCACGACAGCAACTCTTCTCATCAATGGCACTGCCATAACGAAGTGCGTGGCACAATATCTACAAAGAAATGGGGGAGTTTTTGGGACGCCATTGATATAGTGCAAAAATATTACCGCGGAGGACGGAGAGGACGCGGAGGAGAGGGGGACTGTTGATGTGGCGCGTAGGACGGGTGGTTCTGTCGGCCCAAGAGTTGCCACTTGAACAGCTCCGCCACCGACAGGTTCACCCGTC
>JBGSWC010000317.1:0-10643 GCA_041752635.1 Pirellulales bacterium
CTCTTGGCTGCCATCGACATAGCGAATGTAGCGAAAGTCGCCTCGATCTTTCTGCAAGTGCAGGGCGTGGTTGTTTTGGCCAAACGTCGTCAGCGCGGCATGGGACCAAACCGCGTTGCTGTCGCTAATGAGAGGCACAAGGCTGTGACCTTCGAGTAACTTCTGTGGCGATAAGTCGCACAGGTCGATCAGCGTCGGATAGATGTCGATCAAGCCGACTGGGGTTAGCACGCTCTGGTTAATCGGTAGACTTGGTCCCGCAAAAATCAGCGGCACTCGCGTCGCGTCTTCCCACAGCGATCTCTTACCCCAACGGTCTTTGGTTCCCAAGTGAAACCCATGATCGCTCCACAACACCACAATCGTGTTATCGGCATTCGGCGATCTATCGAGTGCGTCGAGCAAACGGCCGACCTGGGCATCGACAAAGCTGACACATGCCAGATAACTCTGCACTGCGTGTTCGACCTCATTGTGTTCGACCATCCATTCATGCCGCGGCGCGACCGCGCTCCACGACAGGTCTTGTCCGTACTGCGGCACATCGTCGAGATCGTTTTCTAGATAGCCGGTTAGCTTACAGTCTTCACGCCGGTAAAGATCAAACCACTTTTGCGGTGCATACATCGGCACGTGAGGGCGATAAAAACCGACGGCCAGAAACCTTGGCTTGTCGCTCGGTTGTGCGAGAATCTCACACGCCTTGGTGGCAATCTTGTAGTCGGGCATCTGCTCGTCGGTTTCCGGGAAGGCACCCCAGTCCCACAGCGGATGCGTGTGCCCGGCCGAAATGGGTTTTTCGGGGTAAGGCCCAACACCGCCGAGGTTGCCGAGGTATTCGTCGAATTCCTTGTTGTCCTGTTGATGAAACAACTTTCCGATGCCAATGGTGTGATAACCATTCGCCGCAAAGTGTTGTGGCAGCGTCACCAAATCTCGTGTCGTATCGCAATTGCGAATCAGCGGCGAGAGGTAATAGATTCCCGTCGTCGAAGGCAACCGCCCCGTCATCAAACTGGCCCGCGACGGATTGCAAATCGGTGCCTGGCAATGGGCGTTGAGAAACAAGGTTCCTCGCTTAGAAAGCCGATCGATGTGGGGAGTCTTCGCATGCAGTTCATCGCCTCCGCCGAGACGACCTGCCATGCAACCGATCATGTCGTTGAGATCGTCGATGGCGATGAACAGCACATCGGGCTGCTTCGCGCCAGCGAACGTTGTGAACGCGACGACGACAAGCAAGAGAAGTTTGGGCACCATTACCTCACGTGCTTCGGCATAGTTTTTTACCATAGTCGTTGAACGCTCCGCGTTCAGCATCAGATCGCGGAGCGATTCGCTACAAACGATACTCAATACTAATACTGCCCGACTTCGCCATCTCGGTTCGCGGTGTCATCATTCGGCGGTATTGTGGTTGCGATCCTGATTTCACGGTCCAAAACGAGTGGCATTAGTATACCACAGACTCGCCGCAAGGGAGCTTGTCGCGCGAGCGCGTCTGCATGGACCTGCAAGTCTGTGCGGGTATCTTCCATTGCAAACGATCGACGGTAGAAATCACAGCCTGCATATTGGTGCAATTCGGTCTTAAGCGTAAGCGTGAGAGTATCGGGGATGTCGGGGAAAGCGGCTTTAATTTCACCCGATGACGCTTCGGTATTGATGAAGAGATCAAGTATTCGGTAAACGAATTCGTGACCTGTTATAACTCCGCGATCATAGAGCATCGCGTACCGGCGGATAAATGCGGTTAGTTCATTTTGCATCGTTGACTGCGTTCGCGGGGTCGTAAGCAAATCTAAGCTGTCGCTGAACGCTGCTAAACAATCACACTCGTCAGCGCGCGGAATTCAGGGTCGTCGCGGAGTGGGTCGAAGTCGGGCTCGTCGGAGACCAGCTCGCGAAGGTTGCCGTCGAGGCTGATGGCTCGTTGCAAACAACGCAGCGCCCGTTCGCGTTTCGACAACAGACTCCAATAACAGGCCAAGTTATAATGCAAAATTGGCTCGCGCGGCTCACTCTCTTGCGCCGATTCGAGCGCATTGATGGCGTGCAGCACTTGGCCCACACGTTTATAACACCAAGCGAGTGCAAGCCAGACATACATGTCGTCGGGCCGATGTCGCGATGCATGTTCGAGCGGTTCGATCGCCTCGCGAAAGCGGCGCATCTCGCGGAGCGACTCGCCCCACAAGTAACTCGCTCGGCCATCGGCGAGCGCCAGCGTTCGACGTCGCTCCAAGGCTTCGACTGCTAGTTCAGGCAGACCGAGTTCAAGGTAACCCTCGGCGTTGCGAATGACTCTTTGCGTGCGGCTCAGGGCGGCAGGCATGGCGACGACCAATCTTTGCGTTGAAGATGTTTGGTGGAAGCGGCGTTTATCGTAATGGAGAGCGTGTTGCGTTCGACTTCACGCGTCTCCTTTGGCTGGACTCATTCTACGCAGTTCTCGCCAGCACCCCAAATGCCCGGCAAAAAGTCGTGTCCTAAGTCGTTGCGCGGCTTGAACTTAAATGCGAAATTTTGACCCGACGCAATCTGCCGCCTGTAGCAGCCAGTGAATCTGTGGCAAATGTCCTGCAAATGCAGCGAGCCAAGCGGCGAGGCGTTGCCAAAGAGCGACACGACCCCTTCGCGAGCGATGCCAAAGCACAACGTCGGAGCCAGCGGCAATTTCCGAGGGGGTGCGTAACTCGTTGTGCTGCAACACGATACGTGGCGAGCCGCCCGTCACCCGGCAATGCGGCGCGACGATTGCTTGGTCGCAAAGTACTCGCTTTTGTTCCAAAACCCGCCGTGAGTTGCCCCCTGTGAAGTCGGTCGTCGCCATTTGCCTGCTGCTGGTTGTTGTCGGCGAATATGCCCGAGAATGGTCCGGCGACAACGACCCGGGCCCCCCGCCCGTGGTCTCGACCGCTCCTTGGGTCCGTACCGTCGATGGGTGGGAACGGCTAGACACTTCGCCTCCGCCTGTGCCGTCGGCAACCAATGAAGACAGACACCCAAAGTTGCACCCCGCACTCGTCGCCATCGGCATGGTGTTGGGCTCGCTCTATGGTCTCGCAAGTAGGCAATCGTTTACGAGTTCGACGACCGATCGAACTTAATCCGAAATCAACGCTTCGGCTGAGCGGTCACCGATCTCAAAGTAGCCAAGCGGCTTGGCGCTATCGCCCACGCTACTTACTAGCCAAACGGCGCCGGGCCTCGTCTGTTGGCTCTGCCGCTTGCCGGCGGCGATCATGCCATACGATTTTGGTTTACCCTGTCGATCGATCCAGAACAGTTCGGCATCTTCCGCGCGTGTGTTGGTGAAGTAGACCGTGAATGTGCCACCATCGGGTTTCGACGGTGGTGCTTGTCCCCCTTCGAGGGGCTGTAGCTTGAGCTTCACCAGCGACTCGACCGACGGTTTCTTAAATTCAGCAAAATCGCGCGGAGCCGCTGCGCGAAACGATTCGAGCAACTCGCGCGACTCGGGCTTGGCCGCCAGGTTGGTCCACTCATAGCGGTCGGCGGCTGTGTCGTACAGTTCTTCGTCGCCGTTGTCATAGTGAATGTAACGATGGGTCGGCGACGACATGCCATACGTATCGGGTCGACTAAGAAAAGTGACCGAATGATGAGGCCAATCCGCCTCGGCATCGGCCAGCAAAGGGACGAGGCTCGGACCATCATTCGAAGCGACGGCCGGCAGCGAACACAAGTCACAAAGTGTTGGATACAAGCTCACGAGATTCACGGGAGCATTGCACTCGGTTCCCGCGGTCGTTCCTGCTTCGAGCGGCTCGGCGATTCCAGCAGGAACGCGGACCATCAATGGGACTCGCGTACAGACTCGCCAGGCGGTGTACTTCTGCCAGTGTTGCTTCTCACCCAAGTGCCAACCGTGGTCGCTCCATAAGACAACGATGGTGTTGTCGCGATTCGGACCACTTTCGAGTGCGTCGAGCACACGTCCTAGCATGGCATCGGCGAAGGCAATCGAAGCGAGGTAAGATTGCACGCCTTGTCGCCACTGACCATGCTCGCGAATGTGGGGGAAATAACGATTCGGCCCCGCCGCTTGGCCCGCGGGAGGCAGGTCGTCGAGATCGTCTTCGAGATAGCCGGGGGGCAATTGCACTTCGTCGAGCGGAAACGCCTCGAAATATTTCGCCGGCACGAACCATGGTTCGTGAGGCCGATAGATTCCGCAGGCTAAGAAGAAGGGCTGTTCGTGTTTTCGCGAAAGCTGCTCGCCAACCCATTTCGAGACGAGCCAATCGCCACCGAACTCTTCGTCGTCGACCGGCATTGGCCCCCAGTCGGTTTCGTTGTACTGCCATGGACCACCAACCGGTAAATTGACCGGACGTTTGCTGGGGTAGAACGTTTCGGGCAACGGATTCTCGCTCGACTTTTCGGGAAAGTATTCGTCCCACGACTTTGCATCGATAAAGTAATGCAGCATCTTGCCCGACCCCATCGCCCGATAGCCGTGGTCGCGAAAATGTTGGGGAATGAGTTTCGCGTCGGGCAATAACTCGCGCATCGGCTGACGATTGTCGTAGACGCCCGAGCGATGAGGCGACATGCCAGTGAAGATGGCCGTTCGCGAAGGATTGCAAGCCGGCGCGGCACAGTGTGCATTGGTGAAGAGCACTCCGCTATGAGCTAACCGATCGAAGTTGGGAGTTTGTGTTTGTGGGTGACCCCCTAAAACACCAATCCAATCGTTGAGATCATCGACGGCGATGAATAACACATTGGGGGGCGCGGCAAAGGCCACTGTCGATAAGCTCAACAAGACGAAGATCGAGTAAAGTAATCGCATGGCAGGCTCTCCGATGGACTAGCAACTAAGTCGAGCACAATGATACTCGATTCACCGTCGTCAAGCGAACCCAAGCAGCATCGTGTCTGACAAGTTTTTCTGGCAGTTAATAGAACCGCCAAGGCGCGAAGGCCGCCACGAGTCGGTCGAAAGCTTCACCTCGACAAACAGCATCAAGGATTAATCGGACCGCTCGTGTTCGCGATGCGGGCGATTCCAGGGAACGCCGATGTTCGCGGATCGTCGCAGATAGTCGCGGATGGATCTTGTTAAAAAATGCGATGATTGGCGATAGTCGCACTTCCTTGGGCTTGAGCCCTTAGCGAACTAGCCTTCAACGTGCGACGAACGATGACTATCTGCGATCATCCGCGTGCATCGGCGTTAATCCGCGTTCCCTCGATGAACGACTCTGCGGTTAATCAAATCCCGCAGCAATGATTCCCCTCGGCACTGGTGGCGGCTTGGCGGTTCCCGTCCTACGGTTTGCCATTTTGTCAGACACGCAGTATCTGTGGATTGGAACTCGTCGCGACCGTTGGCTAAACTGGCGCTTTCACCCAACTTCCGGTCGCTTGCGATCGCGGCTCGCCATGCATGGGAACACACATCCAATGATTTGTCCTGTTCGATTTCTGCTGCTGTTGATTCTTGTCGCGAGCAGCCCGTGCGGCCTTGCTGCGGAACCTGACGGCAATGCGACCGATCCACTCGCCGAACTTGAGTCGTTTTTAGCGAAACCCCGCGATGAGCGAGGTGAGATCGCCGATCAACCTTTCGCGTCGATTCGGCTCTCCCAACAACAAACTTCCAAAGCTCAGCAACTCTTATGGGAGGACCATCAACGTTTGATCAGGCAAACCCGCACCGACGAAATGAAAGCAGGCAAACTCGTCGATGGCGAGCTCACGATGCCGTTCGCTTACAAGACGTTTGGCGAAAAGCCCAACAGCGGTCGCAGCCTCTACATTTCGATGCATGGCGGAGGTGGTGCCCCGAAACGAGTGAACGACAGTCAATGGGAAAATCAGAAGCGACTCTACACTCCGCCTGAAGGAGTTTACTTGGCTCCTCGCGCACCGACCGATACTTGGAACCTATGGCATCAACGTCACATCGATGGCTTCTTCGATCGGCTCATCGAGAATCTGGTTGTCTTTGAAGACGTCGACCCCAACCGCGTTTACCTCATGGGTTACTCGGCCGGTGGCGACGGGGCCTATCAACTCGCCCCGCGAATGGCCGACCGTTGGGCGGCCGTGGCGATGATGGCGGGGCATCCGGGCGACAGTTCTCCGCTGGGGCTCCGCAACATTGGGTTTGCGATTTACGTGGGTGGCAAAGACGCCGCGTACAAACGGAATGAAATTGCGGCCCAGTGGAAAACGAAACTCGACGAGTTGCAGCAGTCCGATCCCGAGGGGTATCAGCATCAGGTGACCATCTACGCCAACAAGGGCCACTGGATGGATCGCGAAGACGCCTCGTCAATCGATTGGATGAGAACACAAGAGCGAGACCCCCTGCCCCAGAAAATTGTTTGGAAACAAGACGACGTGACCCACCGGCGATACTATTGGCTGGCAACACCCGAGCCAACCAAAGGCACACTCGTCACCGCAACGCGAACGGAACAATCGATCGATATCGAAACAGCCGACGTCACAAAACTCACAATTCTCCTGAATGACAAAATGCTGAACCTCGACGAGCCGGTACGAGTGACTCACGGAGGTGCAGTGGTTCACGAAGCTATCGTAGCGCGAACCATCGCTATGCTTGCAAAAACGCTCGCCGAACGCGGCGATCCAGAATTGGTGTTCGCGGGAGCGGTTAGCGTTGAGCTGTAATTAACGGACCGGTGGTCTTGGTATTTAGCCCGTGGTGAATGACTACGACGATAAACTTTCACGCCCACCACTGCTGCCTCGCAATCGAAACCCAGCACTCCCCCGCTCACTGACCGGGGGCTAAATAGGATAAGGCATTGCCGTGAGGTTTAGCCTGAAGAAACTATTACTTGTCGTCACGTTCGTAGCCGTGGCTTTCGGCTCGGTTGCGTCGTATCGAAACTACTTCGCATCCCATCGGTCGCATACGACCGCCGCCGTCGCCAACCGCATGATTTGGCCCGATCACCGTTTGCCGCCCGAGGCAGCCGACGTGACGTACGAAGTCGACTTTGGTGGGTGTGAGGCGGAGTTCGCCATCTCTGAGGGGGCGTTTCTGAATTGGTGCGAATCGTGTGGCTTCGAGGTCACTGCGATTGAAAAAGTCGTGCCCTACCATGATGGAGTCATCATGCCACTCGATTCTCGTGCCGTGGCAAAAGGTTACGCATTTGACGTGCCTGCTGGGCGCGGGGTGTTCGATGTCAACCGGTCGCGAGCTGCGTTTTGGGCTTCGACGTTACCTTGATTAGTGCACTGATCGCTCTCGCTAGCGATGCTAGCAATCGAGGATTGCTTGAGCCGACGGCGCTAGCCGCGGGTAACGTCATTGTCTATTCGATTCACCTATTCGACTCACCCGCGGCTAGCGCCGTCGGCTCAAGTTTCCATTGGCGCGGCGTGGGTCATTCGGCTAGAAGAAACGCCAGATTTCCAGGATCGCTGTCGCGACCTGCGCGCCCGTATCACCCAATCGCAGACCCACACGAACATGCCGCTGCTCGAAACCAAAGGATTGGTCAAAACCTACGGACGACGCAAAGTTGTCGACGGCGTTGAATTCTCGGTCGATTACGGCGAAATCGTCGGACTGCTCGGCCCCAACGGGGCGGGCAAAACCACCTCGTTTCGCATGACCTGTGGCATGGTCGCACCCGACGCGGGCCGCGTGATGCTCGCTGGCCACGATGTAACCGACTGGCCCATGTATCGCCGCGCACGCGACGGTGGCATGGGATATCTCGCCCAAGAATCGAGCGTCTTTCGCAAGCTAAGTGTGCAGAATAATTTGCTCGGCGTCATGGAGATGCTTGGCATCGATCGTCGCACGCGGAGGCATCGCTGCGACGACTTGCTCGAACAATTCGGCATCGCCAAGCTCAAACATAGCCGCACGATGTCGCTCTCCGGCGGCGAACGCCGGCGGCTCGAAATCGCCCGCTGCTTGGTTTCGGACCCTAAGATCATTCTGCTCGACGAACCATTCACCGGTATCGATCCGGTGACCATCGACAGCATTCAGGGCATCATTCGCGATCTCCGCGAACGGGGCATTTCGATTCTCATCACCGACCATCAAGTCCGCGAGACACTCGAAATTACCGACCGCAGCTACATCGTCCGCAACGGCACTGTGCTCTGCGAAGGGACACGCAGCGAGGTGCTCAACAACCCCGATGCCCGCCGCTATTACTTTGGCGAGGGAATCCAAATGGACCTCGGCGCGGCTTAAGTATCGAGGGCGGAGGTTAGAGAATGGGGCGCGTCATTTCCGCCCGCAAGGCATCGAACTCTTGTGGCCGAACTGTTGCGAATCTGGCTACAAGTCCGCCACCCCTGCCACCGAGCCAGTCTCATTGAGTCACAGCCACTGCTTTACAGCCACTGCTTTAGTGCCTCTGTGCGAGAATGACGACTGACATTAACCCGCCAGATTGATGCCCGACGCATCGCCCCCTTCTCGCGGGTCGACGATCGCAATCAGCTTGTCACCTTTTTTGGGTTCGGACTTTGAGTCGTTCGCACAAACAATAAGTCGGCCTTTCTCTGGCACGATAAACATGAGTGTCGCGGTGTCGCCAAATTTTTCGCGGAAGTCGGCGTAGCTGTAGTCGTCGCTGAGGGTTGTTTTCTTGATCCTCGCACCGTCTTCGAATCGCTGCCGCAGTTGCTCGGCCGTGACTTTCTTCTCGAACAACAATCGCCCGCGCAAGTGTGTTGGTACCCGTTCGTGACGTTGATTGGAGCGCTCGGGGGGCGCAAGTTGATAACAATTAGCGCGACCCAGTTGCTGCGAAAACTCCATCGCGGCAAGCGTGTTGACTTCGTCGTTTGGTGTCATCGCGAGCAGTCGACCGATTTCGCCCAAGTCGGTTTCCTGAAACACAAAGTCGCTGCCGATACTAGCGTAACAAACGGGCAAGCCCGACATCCGCGCGGCGGCAATATTGCCCGGGTTGGTATCGACCACCAACACCGCAAACCCTTCGGCCTTGAGCGCCAGGGCAATTTCGCGAACCACTGCCGACGCCCCCGCGAACAACACTCCCTGGGGGTTCTCGCGCGACACACCGAGCCAACGCGCCAACGGTCCAAGTGTCAACCCATATACCGTGACCGTCGTCACCACGGTCAAAAAGGTCACCAGCACCAGCAAATCGGCATCGTCTTGCAGTTCGGGTTTGCGTTTGGCTAAGTCAAGTGCGAACAACGTTGCTACGGCTGCCGCCACAATGCCGCGCGGATGGACACATGCCAGCAGCAGTCTCTCGCGACTATTCAACTCGCTCCCCAAGGTGGCGACAAATACCGAAAGTGGTCGTATCAATAACATCAAAATCAGCAGGAACGCCGGCAGACCCCAGCCCAGTTGACCCAGCGTCGTAAAGCTGATCTCGGTGCGCGAAGCGAGCACAATAAACAACACCGAAATCAACAGCACACGAAGATTCTCTTTAAACTCAATGACGTGTTTGACCGCCACCGAGGTTTGATTTGCCAGATATACGCCCAACACGGTCACCGTCACGAGGCCTGACTCAGGCTGGATGCTGTTCGAGAGTGCGAACACCATCAATACAGCAGCGAGCACCACTGGGTTTTGCAGAAAGTCGGGCACTAGAAAATTCCGCAGCGCAAGCACCAAGACCCAGCCGGTCACGACACCTAAACCGATGCCGACGATCAGTGTCGTGCTGAGCCCCTTGAGCGACGCATAGGCCATGTCGCCACCACTCCCCTCGGCGACGACTTCAAACACCAGCGCGGCAAGCACCGCGCCGATGGGGTCGTTGACGATGCCTTCCCATTTAATGACCGACCCCAAACGCTTCGTCGGACGTACCTGACGGATCAGCGGCACAATGACGGTCGGCCCACTGACAGTGAGCAACGCCCCCAGCAGGATCGACATCTCCCAACGGAGCCCCAGCAAGAAGTGAGCCGCGCTGGCTGTCGTCACGGCCGTAATCGCTAGCCCGAGCGAAACGAGCCGGAACACGACAGCCCTCGTGTCACGAATTTCGCTAAAGCGAAGGCTGAGGCCTCCCTCGAACAAAATGACGCCGACCGAAAGCGAGATAAACGGAAATAGGATCGAAGGCGAATTGGCATCGCCGCCCCCCATATAGGCCTCGGGCCGACCGGCCAGCCAACCGAAACCGAAGCCAAAAAACAACAGCAACACAATCGACGGCAGTCGGAACTTCCAAGCAAGCCACTGCGCGAACATGCCAAGCGCCAGCACCGAAGCTAGATAGAGGCCAGGCCGCATCGGGGGTGTCGCCAAGAGCAGCGGCAAAAAGTCAAGCATACGAAGAGCGGCACGCGCGAAGGGGCAATAGGTCAGGGCCGCCGAAACCAATGGTCGATAAACCGGGCGTCGGCAGCAGACACTAGTGTATTCCAACTACCCGTCGTGTGTAGTCGGCGAGGGGCTACGAAACTCGAACCCGGCTAAATTCGGCGTTTTTGTCTCGTACCGGCGAAACTCCCACCCCCTGTTGGTGTTTGAAATAGTAGAACCCAAGGCGATTGGCGAAACACAGCGGGGCGGGGTCGTCCCCTCGCCGGTTGTCTCAAGGGATGTCTCACCGAGCGTCTTTTCGGGTTTCGAGACAACGGAGAAAGTGGAACTATGTTGAAGTTGAACATCG
>JBGSWC010000318.1:0-2034 GCA_041752635.1 Pirellulales bacterium
ATACGATCAAAACCCATTGGGCGACCTTTCGGTAGTCGAAGTGGCAACACTTTGCGGCGTTGCTCCACGGCATCCGATACGCTTGCGAATTCGGCCACGAAGTCACGGCTACGAAGTCACACACCCCCTTTCTATCACATACGCTTTGCGATTTCGACAACGATTCTTGGCCACTTTGCCAGGCCAAGAATCGACCGGGGGCCGGGTGCACGCCGACGTTCGGCAAACATGAATTATCACGTAATCACCGTCGAAAACGCTTGTTTCCGACTATAGGCTATAATACACTCATTCTCACCTTTCAAACTTATTAACACCTCGAAGATGAAAAGGGATCCACGTGACCATGACGCCAAAACCACACCTCTGGCCATCCATGCTCGCTCTCGCACTGACCCTTGTGGGCAGCGGTGGGGTCGCGATTGCACAACCCAAACAGCCCAACATTCTGGTCATCTGGGGCGATGACATCGGCACCTGGAACATCAGCCACAACAACCGTGGCATGATGGGCTACCGGACACCCAACATCGATCGCATCGCGAGCGAAGGAGTCGCATTTACCGATTACTACGCCCAGCAGAGCTGCACAGCGGGACGCGCGGCCTTCATCAGCGGCTCGGTGCCGGTTCGCTCGGGCATGACGAAAGTCGGTATGCCAGCCGCTCCAGAAGGCTGGCAGAAGACCGACGTGACCATGGCCACCATCCTCAAGAGCCAAGGCTATGCGACGGGGCAATTCGGCAAAAACCACCAGGGCGACCGCGACGAGCACCTGCCCACCATGCACGGATTTGACGAGTTCTTTGGCAATCTCTATCACCTGAACGCCGAGGAAGAACCGGAGAATCGCGACTACCCGGGCGACATGAAGCTTGCCAACGGCAAAACTTTTCGCGAACAGTTTGGCCCGCGTGGCGTGCTGAAGTGCAAAGCCGATGGCAAAGGGGGCCAAACCATCGAAGACACTGGGCCACTCACTAAAAAGCGGATGGAAACGATCGACGACGAATCGATCGCGGTCGCCAAAGACTTTATCACGCGTCAGGCGAAGGCTGGCAAGCCATTTTTCTGCTGGTGGAACGGGACACGCATGCACTTTCGCACCCACGTGAAGCCCGAACATAAAGGACTGAGCGGCAAGAGCGGCGACGAATACCACGACGGCATGGTCGAACACGACGTGCACGTTGGCGAGTTGCTGAAGCTGATTGACGACCTCGGCCTTGCCGACAACACGATTGTGCAGTACTCCACCGACAACGGGCCGCACTTCAACACCTGGCCCGACGCCGGTACGACGCCGTTTCACGGCGAGAAAAACTCCAGTTGGGAAGGTGCCTACCGAGTGCCTTGTTTCGTCCGTTGGCCCGGTCATTTTCCGGCTGGCAAAACACTCAATGGCATTGTCTCGCACGAAGACTGGCTGCCGACATTCGCAGCCGCTGCTGGCGCGCCCGACATCAAGGAAAAGCTGCGCAAGGGTGGCGTTGAACTCAACGGCCGCACCTACAAGAACTACATCGACGGCTATAACCAACTCGACTATCTGAGCGGCAAGACCGAGGAGTCGCCCCGCAAGGAATTCATTTATGTCGACGACGGGGGCCACGTGGCCGCCATCCGCGTGGGCGACTGGAAGGCGATGTATCTTGAAAATCGGGCCGACCGTCTCCAGATTTGGAAGGAGCCCTTCGTCAAGCTTCGGGCGCCGGATCTCTACAACCTGCGTCGCGACCCCTTCGAAAAAGCCAAAATCGGCTCGAACACCTACGAAGACTGGTACATTGACCGGGCCTATTTGCTCGGCCCCATGCAGATTGTCGCCAGCAAGTTCTTGATGACACTCAAAGAGTTCCCGCCTAGCCAGTTGCCTGGCGACTGGAGCTTGTCGAGTGTGAGCGTCACGATTGTGGGTACAAAATTCTGCCATTTGCTAAACTGGAATCAGGTTTACCTATTTTCCGGTCCCAGGAGGTGGAGTGATGAGCGGTTCATTGGCCAAGCCGATTGAGTTGAATGAAGAACAACAGC
>JBGSWC010000319.1:0-7213 GCA_041752635.1 Pirellulales bacterium
TGCTGGTTGGGCCATGCCTGTGCAGTACGCGTCGATTGTCGATGAGCATAAAGCGACGCGAACCTCGGTGGGAGTTTTCGATATTTCGCACATGGGACGGCTGGCGATCGACGGACCCGACGCTGCGAAGTTTCTCGACGCGATGGTCACCCGGCGGGTCGACAACATGCGGCCGGGGCAGATTCGCTACGGACTGGTTTGCAACGCCGATGGCGGAATTCTCGACGATGTGCTTGTTTATCGCTACGCCGATGGCACGAACATGTTCGCTGACGCCGGTTATGTCCTTGTCGTCAACGCGGGCAATGCGGTCAAGATCGTCGACTGGCTCGTCGATCGTCAGATTGAATTCGCCGCCCGCCTGCGCGACCTGACGACCGAAACAGCCATGATTGCGGTGCAGGGCCCCAAAGCCATGCAGATTGCCGGTGAGCTGGCCGACACCGACATCGCCAACTTGCGCTATTACACCGGACGCCAAGCCAATGTCCTTGGCACGCCGACTTATGTGAGCCGCACCGGTTACACGGGCGAAGATGGCGTCGAGCTGATCGTTCGGGCCGGCGAGGCCGAGCGGATTTGGACAGCCATCATCGAAAAATGCGAGTCCGCCGGTGGGCGGGCCGTGGGGCTTGGTGCTCGCGACACACTCCGCCTCGAAGCGGCGATGCCCCTTTATGGACACGAATTGAGCGAGGCGATTGGTCCTGTTGAAGCTGGACTTGAGTTCGCGATTAACACCAACGATCGCGACTTTATTGGTCGCGATGCTATCGAAGCCGCACGCCAAGTGGGGGGCGGTCGAGTCCGGATCGGACTACAGCTCGAGGGTCGCCGCGCGGCCCGAGAGGGTTCGATTGTACTGGCCGCTGGCAAGCCAGTGGGTGAGGTCACGAGCGGCACTTTTTCGCCAACGTTCGAGCGTCCGATCGCGATGGCGTATGTCAATCGTGCGGTCGCTGCGGTCGGCACTGAGTTGGACGTCGACATTCGTGGAAAGATGGCACCAGCAGTTGTCGTAGCGCTGCCTTTCTATCAGCGGGCGAAAGCGTAATCTGAGGTGCCTTCCCCTCGATTGCGAGCGCGGTAAATTCATCAAGTATTCTGTTTGTCCCTTTTCCTTTACTTGTGTTCTGCTATGAAACCCGAAGAACTAAAATACGCCAAGTCGCACGAATGGGTCGCCATCGCAGAGGAAGGCGACGAGAAGATCGCAACGATCGGGCTGTCGAAATTCGCCATCGAGGCGCTCACTGACCTTGTTTTCATGGAACTGCCGACCGTCGGCAAACAGGTCAAACCGGGCGAGGCTTGCTGTGAAATCGAGTCGGTCAAAGCGGTTAGTGACATCTATAGTCCGGTCGAAGGTGAAGTTGTTGCAGTCAACGAAGGTCTCCCCGATCGGCTCGAAACTCTCGACAGCGACCCCTACGGCGAAGGCTGGATCGCTCGCATCAAAATGGCGAGCGATGCCGGACTGGGCGACCTGATGGACCACGCTGCCTACGAAAAAATGTGCCAAGAAGAACACTGAGGAAGAGGATGACGAAACTCGAATGACGAATGACCAACGACTGTTAGTAGAACCCAGTTCGTCATTCGTCATTAATTCGAATACTCCGCCCTATATCAGTCGCGACTCTGTTGTCGCCGTATTCAACTAGTTTTAACCATCGCCGCACCATGCCTTACAACTATAATACCCCCGAAGATCGCGACGAAATGCTCAAGGCGATCGGTGCCTCGTCGGTCGAGTCATTGTTCGCGAGCATTCCCAGCGATTTGCGATTCGATGGCCAACTCGATCTGCCCCAAGCACTCGGCGAGATAGAACTCGAACAACACCTGCGTGCGCTCGCCGGCAAAAACGCCAATGCGTCGAGTAGTCTCTGTTTTCTCGGCGGCGGTAGCTATGACCATTTCATTCCCGCGGCGGTCGACACCATTGGTTCGCGGAGCGAGTTCTACACCAGCTACACTCCCTACCAAGCCGAGGTCGCCCAAGGCAACTTGCAGGCGATGTTCGAATATCAATCGATGGTGACCCGCCTGACGGGTCTCGACGTCAGCAATAGCAGCCTCTACGACGGTGGCAGCGCCGCCGCCGAGGCAGTGCTCATGGCGCTCGACGTCACCAAACGCCGCCGCGTTGTGATGCTCGAGAGCGTCCATCCCGAATATCGACTCACGGTCGAGACTTATCTCGAAAATCTCAAGGCATCGGCTTCCACTGTTGGTACTCCCGGCGGTGTGGCCGACTTGGCCGACGTCATGTCGGAAATCGACGAAGATACCGCCTGTCTGGTGATCCAGCATCCCAACTTCTTCGGCTCGCTCGAAGAAGCGAGGGCTTTGGCTGATGCAGCTCACGAAGTGGGGGCGGTCGTGGTGGCGATTTTCGACCCCATCAGCTTGGGTTTGCTCGAGCGTCCCGGCGATTGGGGAGCCGACATCGCTGTCGCCGAAGGGCAATCGCTCGGTTCTCCGATGGCGTATGGTGGGCCCTACCTGGGCATCCTTGCTTGCCGCGAAAAATTCGTTCGCCGCATGCCGGGGCGAATCGTTGGCCAGACGACCGACCGCCGCGGCAATCCGTGCTTTGTGTTGACCCTGCAAACCCGGGAACAACACATTCGCCGCGACAAGAGCACGAGCAACGTTTGCAGCAATCAGGCCCTCTTTGCACTGCGAGCAACAGTTTATCTCTCGCTCGTTGGCTCGCGAGGACTCCGCGAAATCGCGACATTGTGTTTGCAAAAGAGCCACTATTTGGGCGAACAACTGGCGGCCAGCGACCGCTTTGAGTTAGCATTCCCGTCGCCTTGCTTTAAGGAATTTGTTGTTCGCGATACCGAGGATCGCGTCGACGAACTGATTTCCGACGCGGCCAAACAAGGCGTGTTGGCTGGTGTGCCGCTCGGACAGTGGTATCCTCATCTGTCCGATTGTTTTCTGGTTTGTGTCACCGAGAAGCGGACCCGTGCGGACATTGACCGGTTGGTTGACGTGTTGAGCACAGGCGCGGCTAAAGCCGTGGCCGACGAGTTGATTCAAGCTGGGATTTAGCAAGTTCTTGTGTTCGCTCACCGACTTAGCGCTGGTAGAATGGAATTCCAAGTTGGTTCCCTTCGTTGAGATCACCTCTAATGACACGCGAAGATCTGTCCAAATTAGTTGGCGAAAGACCATTCACTCCGTTTACCATCTTTCTGGCGGATGGTTCTAACGTGCGCGTCTCCCACCCTGACGCTTTGGCCGTCGGAAATCGTACGGCAGTTGCGATTGTGCCCGCCAATACAGAAAGTGGCGACACCTGGGTCAACATTGCAATCCGACACATCACCAAGATCGAACGCATTGAATCGGCCATGAGTGGTGGCTAGTTGAGCTTCGAGTCGTTTGGGCTTACCCGTCTTGTCTATGGCCGACCACGAACAACTCGACGTGATTGCCGTGGGGGCTCACCCCGACGATGTAGAGATCGGTTGTGGCGGCACACTCGCTAAGCTCGTCGATCAAGGCTATCGCGTCGGCATCATCGATCTGACCGACGGCGAGCCAACCCCGGTTTCGACAGGACCCGAAGTCCGACTCGCCGAGGCCAAGCGGGCGGCCGACATTCTCGGCGCCGCGAAACGCATCACGTTCGATTTTCCGAACCGAAAGCTGATGGATGGCGAAGCCGTTCGCTTCGCACTCGCTACTGAGTTTCGCCGCTATCGGCCCAGGCTTGTGCTCGGGTTGGGCGATCGCACACCGCTCGCTTCGCCCGACCATTGGCAAGCGATGCAAATCACCGAGGCGGCTCTGTTTTATTCGCGGCTCACAAAATGGGACGACCAGTTCGCCGGCACATCGCCTCATCGCATAGAGGGGCTGTTGTACTACACTCTTGAACTTTACTCTCTCGAACCACCGCCACGTGGTAACCATTTTATCTTTGATATTTCGGGCAAGCTCGAAACCAAACTCGCCGCCGTGCGCGCATACGGATCGCAGTTCCCTGCCGAGAAGCAGGGCATTTTCGATCGGCTCGAGGCTGTTTCGCGTTATTTCGGCGAAGCCGCCGGTTTCAAAGAAGGCGAACGTCTTTCGAGCCCCCGCGCCGTCGGTGTGCGCGACTTGTTTGCCATGCTCTAGTTTTCATCGGTGGGTTCCCGCAGGAAGATTGTTGTCGACTAAGATTTTTCACGTCGTTGATCGCCTCGATAGCTACGCTGCCCAGCAGATGGAGTTGGTCGTCGGTGCCACCGACGACCACGTTGTTTGTTCACTCATTGGTCCAACGTCAGTCCACTATCACGTGCGAGGTCAGCCGATCAAATCGTGCGGTTGTAACCGGCGGTTTGATTACGATGTTTTCGCCGTGTCGCAGTTGGCGAAGTTCCTTCGTGCCGAGCGACCCGATATCGTCCACACTTGGGACGAAGAGTCACAACACTTTGTGCGTCTCGCTTCTGTGTTCGCTCGTATTCCGCGATTGATCGTTGGCGGTATAGAGGAAGCGTGGCGAGGCACACCGCCGCGCGATCATCGCAACACTCTCTTCGTCGCCACCCGCGGGGCGACGTGCGATCGATATACATCGGCCGGTTGGGCAACACCAAACTGGCGGGTCATTCCGCCGGGCGTCGACGAGAGGCAACCTACGCTTACTCGGCTCAACGAACTTCGCGCGGAATTCGACGTGCCCAGCGAAGCAGTGGTGGTTGGCATCGTTGGCGATCTCAGAGTCGAGAATCGCATCGACAAATTGATTTGGGCGTTCGACCTCATCCGCGTCCTACGAAATTCGGCTCAGTTGCTGATCGTCGGCGACGGGCCCGAGCGAAACAACCTGCATCGCTTTGCCGATCGCGTTAGTTCGCTCGAGAACGTCAAGTTCACTGGCAATCGGAAAGACTGGCCGGATGTCGTCCACTTGTTCGACAACTACTGGCACGCGGGCATGACGCCCAACTATGCGCTTGAGCCGCTGCAAGCGATGGCGGCGGGCGTCCCCGTTGTTGCCAATGATTCCATCGTCAATCGCGAGCTGATTGTCGATGGCGAATCGGGTCTGCTGGTCACACCCGACGATCGAGCCGAGCGGGCGAAAGCGGCCGAGCGACTCTTGCAGGACGAAGCGTTGCGGACGCAAATCATCGCCGGCGCGAAAGCAATCGTTGCCGAGCGATTTTCGGCCGAGCGGATGGTGACCGCTTACCGGCAGCTTTACGATTCACTCGTTTAGTACTACAGCGCTAGGTTGCCAAGCAACCAAGTCGAGGGAACGCAGATGGACGCCGATATACGCCGATCGATTGGATGGATTGAATGCGTTGAAAGTCGATTTCCGGCATTCCAATTGTTTCATTTTCAAATGAACTTCGAGCGAGCGATGATGATCGGCGAAAATCCGCGTGCATCAGCGTTCCTTGGACTCATGACCCTGCGCTGTCGTATTAGCTGGCACCATTAGCTGGCACTTTTAACTAGCCAGGTCACTCGTGCGGCGGAATGTCGACATCCGAAACAACGACGTGTCGACGGTCGGCGGATGCCAAGCGGGAAAAGGCTCGTCGGGAAGTTGGTCGCCGACGAACCGGCGACGCCGTTCGCTGAGCGACCATTGGCCACGAATGTGCTCGCACGCTTGGGCGATTTCAAACGGAGTCGGAACGTAGTCGATTCGGGAGTCAAGGTGGATCAGCTCGTCGCTTGGTATCGTATCGACCACGGAAGTTACTCCTCTCGCTCGGTGAAGATCAAAACGTTGTATTAAAAAGGCCGGACGCCGATTGGCGGGCGGGCGGTGGGCATCGGAGGTTATCGACGCCGGCCTCAAGAATCATTTGTCATCTCTCGCCACCGCAGAGACTTCGCTGTCCCTTGCTGCGACGTGCTTAGATTACGAAACAAATGTGAGGATTGTGTGTAGCTAGCTTGAATAGTCGAAGAAATTTTTTCTACAGCAAATTCGCCAACTTGCGGCCCGTAACACTCAGCGGAAGCTGGCTTAGCTCGGCGAGCGACAACCAGCGCGCCCCCGTCGCTCGGCCGCTTGAATAACTGGCCCGGTAACAATCGAGACGAATCCGATAGCGAGTCACCCCGTGCCTGAGCGTGGTAATCAGCGGCCCCAACTCACAGGCGATGCCGGTCAGCTCGCTCACTTTCGCGGCCAGCTCTTTTTCGGCAAACAGTGGTCCTTCGCTCGTTACTTCGAATCTCGGAAAGTCCCACAGCCCGGCCCAACGCTCGTCGGCCTGGCATTGTCGAACCAGCACACGGTCTTTCTTCTTCACCACCACGGCTGCCTCGTGCAAGTCGGAATAGGTGGTCCGCTTTGTTGTCGGACCCAGCTCGCTTAGCAAGCCAGCTTGGTATCCTTCGCACCACGGCTGCACCGGGCACAAGGGGCAGTTGGGCGCTGTCGGTGTACAGACCAGCGAACCAAGCTCCATGAGCGCTTGATTGAACCGGGCCACGCGACGTTGCGGCAACAGCTCTTCGGCCACTTGCCACAACCGACGCTGAACGCCGACACGGGTCGCGTCGTCGCGTACCGCCAGCAACCGAGCAAACAGCCGAATCGTATTCGCCTCGAGTATTGGTGCCGGCTTATCGAAGGCAATCGAGACGATCGCTCCTGCCGTATAGCGACCGATGCCGGGCAGTTTCTGTAGCTCACTCAATTCGTCGGGCAAGTGTCCCGCGTAATCGCGAGCGACCTGCTTAGCGGCGGCGTGCAACATGCGTGCGCGGCGATAATATCCCAATCCTTCCCACAGCTTCAAAACGCGCGACTCATCGGCCGCCGCCAGCTTGTCGACTGTCGGAAACGCGGCCATGAAACGCTCGAAGTAGCCTCGTACCGTCGCGACGGTCGTTTGCTGGAGCATCACTTCACTGACCCACACGGCATAGGGGTCGCCACTGTTTCGCCAGGGTAATTCGCGGGCGTGTTTCGCATACCAGTCGAGCAGCTTGCGGCGGAACGCCGATCGATTCGCCGAATCGAGCCAGGTGGTAGACTGCTTGTTACTCGACATCCGTGTCAGTCTGTTCCCGGAAGTGCATACACGTAGCCGAAGTGCCAACACTTCGGAGCGTGACGCAATGGCACCGAATTCTTGCGAATCTGGCTACGTCAGTCGGTCAATGGCCCGCTCGCCGGCTCCGCGCGAGCAATGCCAGCCCGCCCAGCGAGCCCAGCCCCAGCAGCGCCACC
>JBGSWC010000320.1:0-6776 GCA_041752635.1 Pirellulales bacterium
TCCATCACATCGGGATGCCAAACCTTCAGCGATTGCATTTTTGCGGCACGGCGGGTTTTGCCACCACTCTTCACCACGGCGGCGATTTGGTCGTAGACTCGCATGAACGACAACGGACCCGATGGCTTGCCACCCCCCGAGAGCTTTTCGCGATGTGAGCGAAGCGTCGACATATCGCTGCCGGTGCCGCTGCCGAACTTGAAGAGCATCGCCTCGCTGGTCGCGAGCCGCATGATGTCTTCCATGTTGTCGGCCACGTGTTGAATGAAACAGGCCGAGCCTTGAGGATACTCATAAGGGTTTTCGGGCTGCTCAACATCCTGCGTGGTGGGGTTCCAGCGCCAGTTGCACTTCGATCCTTCGACTCCGTACTGATGATAGAGTCCAACGTTGAACCAAACAGGCGAGTTGAACGCCCCATGCTGATGCAAACAGAGCCAAGTGAGGTCGCGATAGAATCGCTCGGCATCGGCCGCCGACGCGAAGTAGCCATCTTCGAGCCCCCAGTCAGTGATCGTGCGGCTCACACGATGAACGAGTTGGCGGACACTGTATTCGCGCTCGGGCGTGCCCACTTCGCCATAGAAGTACTTGCTGCAAATGACGTTGGTCGCCAATTGGCTCCAGAAAGTGGGGACTTCGCAGTTGTCCTGCTCGAACAAGACTTCGCCTTTCTCGCCCTTGATCGCCGAAGTGCGGACTTCCCATTCGACGGTGTCGAAAGGATCGGCGACGTCTTCGGGACAGAATGCCGCATCGATCTTCAGGCGCCCATGAAAGGACTTCTCAGCTTTTGTGGTCGAAACGCTAGCAGGTGCAATAGCCATGATCGGCGATCTCCATATCGAGTGAATGGGGGCATCCTTACCATAGTAAATGTACATCCGTACACATACCCCCCTCCGTGGTGAATCGGTCCGCAACGCGGGCCGGCTCGACACAATATCTGGACCCATCGGGGTCCGAAACCCGTGAAACACGGAATCGGGATACATCTCACACACAATATATTGTAGTCGATGCCCTGCCACACTACAACATATTCGGGTGTGTGGGCCAAATCTTACTCATCGAAATCGCTTCGTCAACACGATTCCTAGTATTCTGTAAGTTGCTATCACACAACAGGTTGTGTCGATCGATGAAGTGCTAGCGAAGCAGGCGTGAAGGAATTGTTAAGATCGCAAGTCCAATTACAGCAAGCACTTGCGTCAAATATGCCTGCTTCCGTGAGCGCTGGCCGCGATTTGTGAAGTTTTCGCGAGCCGCACAGCACCCTAAACATCCCAGCTTATCTGGTTGCTGTTGCGACATGCCCGCCAACTACAACCACCACGCCGACAACCTCGTAAGGGTGTTAAAGTAAGTGGTCCACGACCGGCACGATCGTGGTAAGGGTGGTGGCTGCGTCGGAGTTGTGTGCATCGACAGTCGATCAGCTTCGACGATGAATAAATCTGAGCAAGTTCCATTCGCCACACAGCACGTCTAAAATGGCAATCAGTTAAAGTCGCCATTAGTCGATCCTGGGAACCGTAGAGGCGCAAAAACCATGAACTCGATTTCAACAGAATTGGACCTGTTCTGCTTCTACGTCGATGCCAAATTGTCTGATGAAAAAGATCGAGTGGTAGTCAATGAAGCCGTGCAGCGATTTCGGGAATATCAATCGCAACTTGCCACGGCCCGCGATAAAGTCGCTGCCGCAATTGAATCGAGCGATCGCGGTGAGAGCCGAGTCTTGAGCGAACAAGACGTCGAAGCCCGGCTACATCGCTTGGCTGCCCAGCACTACAGCGGCAGTGGATCGTCCGATGGATGATCGAATCGCTCGATGGTCGCCGGAGTCGCTTGAAGATATCGATCGTATTTACGAGTACATTGCGTATGATTCTGTCAGACCCAATGTTGCTGCGGCAATCTATCGCGCGATCATCGACGAATGTGAAGCAACGGCGAAGCTGATTGCCGGTGGACACATTATTGGCACATCACGACCCGACCTTGGCGACGGCTGTCGAGTCGTTGGTTACAAACGATGGGTGATTGTTTTTCGCATCGTGGACGATTCGATTGACATCCTTCGCATCTTCGACGGTAGCCGTGACTATCCAGACTTGTTCTGATCGCAAACAAATTAAATTCACAATCGAGTAACGTATGCGACCGACGATTCTTCTTTCCATCGCTCTTATTTTGGTTGCTGACATCGATTGTCTCCACGCGAAAGAGCCGACGAAGCCAATCGTCATCGCCCACCGCGGCGCGAGTGGCTATCGGCCTGAGCACACACTCGAAGCCTACAAATTGGCGATCGAACAAGGGGCCGATTTCATCGAACCCGACCTCGTGGCAACCAAAGATGGCCATTTGATTTGCCGCCACGATGTATTGCTCGACGACACGACCAACGTCGCTGAGCTACCGCAGTTCGCGGATCGCAATACGACGAAGACCGTCGATGGCAAGCAGGTGACGGGGTGGTTTGCTTGTGATTTTACGCTGGCTGAGATCAGACAAATCGGCGCGCGAACAAGGGTAGCTCATATCTTTGGCCAGAATTTTGGATTGATCACATATGACCGACCAGTTCTGGAGAGATTTAACGACAAATTCAAGATTGCCACGTTCGACGAGGTATGCCAACTCGCAAAGCAGCATCAAGTGGGGATTTACCCCGAACTCAAGCAGCCGGCGTTTCATAGCGAGTCAGCCGGCGCCGATATGGTCGCACTGCTAATGAAATCACTCCAGAGCCACGATCTCTTGGGCGAATCGAACGTGAAAGTGTTTGTGCAATGCTTTGAGTCAGAACCACTCGTGGAACTACGGAAGCGAATTGGTAGTGAGTCGCCGGTTCGGCTAATCCAGCTTGTTGGAAGTTTGCCGCGAGACGGTGCATCGACTCTCGAACAAGATGCGAAGTACGCCGACGGAATCGGTCCCAGCAAGAGTGACGTAGTTCGATACAACGGCGACGGCACGCTCATGGAAGGCACACAAACGGAAACTGAAACCGGACTGGCACGCCGCGCCCGCTGTTTGAACTTGGAAGTGCATGTTTGGACATTGCGGGCCGATCACCCAGAACCTGACATAAGGCAGGTCGAAGATGGTGTTGCAGTGGCAGAAATGAGGGCTGAGATTAGACGACTCCTCGACGCCGGCGTCGACGGCATCTTCGCCGATCATCCCGACGTGGCCCGCCGGGCGGTCGACGCGTGGTGGGCCGAGCGACAAGCGAAATTGAAACCGTTGCAAGCGACTACTCAGCAGTAACCGCTTCGAGTGCAGCACGCAAGTCGGCCGCAAAGCTCGGACCGCCACCGACGAAGAGTCGGGCCACTTTGCCATCGCGACCGATGATGACCGTTTGAGGGATAGCCGAGACTTTGTATTTCGCGGCCGTCGCGCCGTCGATGTCCATCACGACCATGGGCGTGATTTTGAGCCTCTCCATCAGTCCGGCGACGCTTTCATTGTCTTCTTGCATGTTGACGGCGATGAGTTTGACCCCCTTATCGGCGAATTCCTCAGCCACGGCATCGACTTGGTGCATTGCCTGAACACAAGGGCCACACCAAGTGGCGAAGAAATCGAGGATCACGACCTGGCCATGTTCTTCGGCAAGCTCGAACTGCTCGCCGTCGAGTGTTTTCAGTTTGAAGTCGGGTGCCGGCTGGCCGACCAGTGGCGAACCGAGTCCCGCCTCGCCACTCGCTCCCCCTTCGTCTTCGCTCATGAACTTGGGATCTTTGGCGAAGGCGAGTTGCCATTGGCTCAACTTGCCCGCCCGAGCTTGCTTGGCCACTTCGTCTCCAAAGTAGAGCACGTCGACCTCGTCGATCGCGATCTGCACAGTGCCGAGCAGCGTGCTGATGCCCTTGAGTTCGTCGCTGGCAAGCTCGTTCGGAGTGAGCGCGAGTTGGAGGCTGCTGCGATAAACAGCCAGCACCGACGTTTCCCCTTCGCTATTCGCAGCGACCACCGTGTTGTCCGCGTCGGAATTTCCTTCAGTTGGTGCTTCGTCCTTCTCGTCGGAAGCGACTTCATCGAGCCAGACCACGCGGCGGACTTTGTCGGCGGGTAACTCTTTGCTTTCCAGACGAACTTCGACCACAAACGTCTCGCTGTCGCAGCCAACGAGCCTCGCCCTCAAGAAATCGCCGTCGGTCGATTCCAGCACATGCGTTGGCGGATTGTTCTTTTGAATCCGCGGCACCGTGAACAGCCGACGGCGTTTCTCGGCATCCAACTCTTCGAGTTTCGTCTCGGGGTCGCGCTCCCACATCAGCACTTGATCGCGCGGCACCTTGGTGGCCGCCGTGATGTTCGACTCGAAGGTGACATCGGCGTCGCTGATGCCGGTCAGCTCACACGGAATCCGTTCGCCGCTGGCGAGATAGAGCGTGCCTCCTGGAATGGCATCGACGGCTTTGGTATCGGCCCCTCTCCCCTGGCTGGGGCGATCGCCACCGGCACCGAACAGAAAGCCAAACAAACCGACTTGTCGGTTGACTTCGACTTGAGGCTGCTGAGCCGCGTTTCGCTGTTCGTTTCGGTTCTTCTTCGCTTCATCAGCGGCCAGTTGCTTGAGATCGACGTACTCGATTCGCCCCGAAAGCCCACGAACGAGCGGTTGGGGAGTCGTGCTGCCCCACGCATGCCAAACGAGCGACGAACGCTCGCCCCCACCAACCGCGTCAACCAACACACCGGTCGAATAGACACCCTCGGCAATCAGTCGCCCCTCGCGATGGCGGAGGTCCACCTTTTCGGTACCATCGAAATCGAGCGAGATGATCGACGAAATTTCGCTGGTCGGTACCATTAGATCACCCGATACATCGCGGCAAACAAGGCGCACGGTCTGATCGTCGAGAATCTGTAAATCACCACTCAACCGCGTCGAGTCGCCGAGTGTGACGCGATAAGCCATTGGTTTCGAGGCGTGGGAATTGGGGAAAACGATGCTCGCGAGCTGATCGATTGGGAGTCGAGTCTCATCGTCACCGTCCGTCGAGATAACGAGCTCGGTCGCGGCTTGGTCAAAGACGATGCTTGAGGCCTCTAGCCGATCGCCGGCCGCGGTGACAACGCGCACTTGCAAGCTGTCGCCCTGAGACGGAAGCCGACCATCCCAGCGGCGCACGACGAGCCTCTCGAAGCGGAATTCACCCCCCGCGTTTTGGATGGTGATGCCTTGCCGTTCGCGGAGTATTCGCATCTGTTCGCCGCTGCGTGTGGCTGGGCGACCGCGTCGGCTGGCCAGCGCCAACCGCTCTCGTTCGGCTTTTTCTGCATCGCTGGCTTGAGTGGAAGGCAAGGCGACCCGGCCCAGCGATTGTCCATCGATTGAGTACAACTCGGCATGCCCCGCCGGACGGTCGATGAATAGCACCGCGTGCAGTCGGCCGCCGGTGACGCCAAGATTCTTAATCAGCGCGAGATCGGCCCGGTCGAAACCTTCGGCCACCATCACCAGATCACGATTCCAAACTTGAAAGTGAATGGGGAGCGCTGGACCCTCGTTTCCCTTATCATCGCTGCCATCGACATAGAACGTGATACGAAAGTTGCCGGTCCCTTGCCAACTGACACTAAATTCAATTTCACACTTCTCGGGAACACTGCAATCTCGCGAGAGTGGTTCGCTCGGTCGATCGGCCACGAGTTGTCCCGCTTCTTCACGCCAAGCGGGAGTACTCGAATCTTTCTCGGCCGGTTCGACTCGTTGCTCGCGAGCGGCAGCGACTGGCACCACAAAATCCGCGCGCAAGCCGGGACGAGCTCTGTCCGCGGTGACGGCCTTCGTGCTGATCTCTTCCCAACCATCGAGCCCATTGGGACCAGCATACTCAATGCCAGTCAGTTGATTGCGGCTCGTAATGCGAGCAATTACATCAGTCGCGATCGAGACGACCCCAAATTGAGAGGTGGCTAGTTCGAGTTGATTTTCGTCGAGCGACATCAGCGACCCAAAGAGCACATCGCCACCAAGCAGTTCGACGCAAATGTCACTGGCCGCCTGGTCGTATTGATTGGTTTGCGGAAAGTGAACTGCTCCAACATGCGTCGACTTGAAATCGAGCGGTGCGAAAGTCTTCGGCGTTTGCCAACGAATGACATTGAACTCGGCCGGTCCAGCGAGCGTTCCCGACCAGTAGTCGCCATTACGAAGCTGAAGCCGTGGCTCGGTGGCCAGCGCAACGGAAGCCGCCACGAGACCGAGAAGTGCACAGAGCGTTGGGAATGATTTCATGGCGTCGTACCTGTTAGCAGCCAGCGACTATTGGGCTGATGCGAAATGCTGACCGCATCTAACGTTCGTAAATGGGCAGGAACCGAAAGTTTAGCGCGACGGCCAACAGCGACATGCTGGTGCCGAGTGCTTTGCCGTGGTCGCCCGTGATGCAACCTTCGGCGTCTTGTTTTTCTTTGAGTTCGCGGACCAGCAGTTTGTTCCACTTGGCCCACGCATCGATGTCGCCCTGAAACAGCGCCTGGGCTTCGTAGTACTGGGTGTATTCGCGATAGTAGCTCGCCGGCTGTTCGAGATTGCTGGTGAGATTCGTCAGGGTCGCTTCGTATTGCTCGAGATCGCGACGACGGGCATAGCTGTAAACGGTACAGGCAATCGAGGTGCGCGCGAGCGATTCGCCGAAGCCCCCCATACCCGAGTAGGCAACTTGGCCCGAATTGCTGGTCATGCTCTTGAAGTAGCCGATGGCGCGGTCGATTGCTTCGTCGGGGACTTCGATGCCCGCGTTGCGTGC
>JBGSWC010000321.1:0-8334 GCA_041752635.1 Pirellulales bacterium
GGCTGTTGCGCCAGGTGTTGCCGTGGCGAGCCTGGCCTAAAATTGGATACTGACCCGATTTTTTTTCTTTTCGTACCTTCGGGGACCCGATGGCCGGAGATTTTGCGCTCGAAAGCATCGAAGTATCGTCGTCGCCGCGCGAGCGTTTTGTCGAATACCTGCAGAGCCGCGGCAAGCGCGTCACGCAACAGCGTATTCAACTCGTCGAGCACGTATTCGAACGACACGACCACTTTGACGCCGAAGAGCTGATCGCGAGCGTCTCGCAGCTCGATGGCGTTCAAATTAGCCGCGCGACGGTATATCGAACGCTCGAAGAGCTGGTCGACGCGGGGTTGTTGCGGGCGATGACACTGGGTGGCCGCAGTGTCTATGAACATGACTACGGCTATCCCCAACACGACCATCTTTATTGTCAGCGTTGCGAGCGTCTCATCGAATTCCACAGCGAATCGTTACAGCAACTCCGCGATGCCGTAGCCCAGGAGCACGGTTTTCGCGTCAAGGGCCACCGACTGATCATCACCGGCACTTGCCGCGAGTGTTCGCAAAAAGGAAACCGCCGTCAATCGCCGCTCGATTTGATTTGACGGGCCGATTTTTTTTGCGTGTTGCCTGAATTGTCGGCCTTAAATCGCCCTTCACGAGGCAAGGTTGCTGCTATTTTTCGTCGGATTTTTTGTCTGATTTTTTGTCGGCTTTGTCGTCTTCTTTGTCGTCCGCTTTCGCGTCCGCTTTCGCGTCTTTCGGCGGCTCGCTTAGCGCCTTTTGCCAGCCTTGTTTTCCGTCGACGATGGGCAGCGTCAACGACGTTCCCGCGAGATCGATCTTCAATTCAGTGCCTGGTTTCGGCCAGAGCGTAAAGTCCTGATCGCTCGAGAAGATCATCAAGCCGATTTGCTGTCCGGCGGGAATGACTTGGTCGTCGGGCTGCAGTTCAAATTCGACTTCGTAGAACTTTCCTGGTTTGAGCGGTTTTGATTCGGTGATCGAATCACGATTTTGGGGATCGGCCCAGCCGCGCGTAATGATGTTGTCGGTGATCTTGGCGTCGCGACCATCGTTCCAGGGGAGCGAGACGAGCCACACCGACAAATTGGCAGCCGATTGGTCGCACGCGAGCTTGATCGAGACCCGTGGGGTGCCCGAGATGTGGAGCGGTTGTTTGAATTTGGGTGTCACGTAGATGAGGCGGTGGTCGGTAAATTCGGCCCGCGCGAGCGCCTCGCCGCTGAACGAATAGTTGTCGACCAGCGTTTCGACGCCCTGTTTGCCTTGTACGCGGGGACTGAGGATTCCCTGGCCCGGAGCGCCGCCTTTGAGTTGAAACGTCACCGGCGCGGCGGACGGGTGGGGGTAGGCGTCGTAGGCCGTCGGCTGGTCCTGTTTGTCGCCTTCGCGGACGATCCAAGACTGGCTATCTTTTTCGACACCATTGTCGACGCCATGGAGATAGTGGGTGAACCACCGATTCATCATCTTTAGGGGAGGCTCGCCACCGTGGCCCCCTTGATGAAAGTAAACTTGGCTCGGAACGCCTTGCTTCTTAGCCGCCTCATAAATCCGTACGCTATGCTCGGGTACGACATTCCAGTCGTTAAAGGCATGGGCCATGAGCAATGCGGCCTTCATGTTTTTCATTTGCGGCAGCAAGTCACGACTTTCCCAGAAGTCGTTGTAGTCGCCCGTCGCGCGGTCGGCGTTGGCTTTTAGCACTTCGTCGCGAACACATTCATCGCACTTGGGGCGCGATTGCTCGTCGCCGCTGTGAATGAATTCATAAAGACAGTCGATGTCTTCGCCCATGAATCCGTAAGGATGCCGCACGAGCCCGTTCGAGCGGTAGTAATGGTAGTACGAAGTATTGGGCGCGATGGGGATGATCGCTTCGAGCCCCTCGACGCCGGTGGTGGCCGCGGCGAGTGGGATGGTGCCGTTGTACGAAGTGCCGGTCATGCCGACTTTGCCTGTCGACCAAGGAGCCGTGACGCGGTCGAATCCATCGACACTGGTGAAGCCATCGCCCCGCCCACAGAGCCAATCGATCACCGCCTTCGGGGCGAGGCGTTCGGTGATGCCTCCGACAGTCGGGCAGCCCTCTGACAAGCCCGTGCCGGGTGCCGACGAGTGGACGACGACGTAGCCGCGAGGCACCCAAGTTTCGTCGTGCGACTTCGAGATGATCGGCCGCATTCCCTTGCGTTCGACGGGGGGCGAAGTTTTGCGTTCGGTCGGTTCATCGCCCAGTTCTTGATGGGGATCCCAGAAGTAATTGGTTCCCGAGGGTCCAGTGCCGGCGAAGTAGGGACTCGACACGTAGACGACTGGCAGCTTGAGTCCTTCGGTTTCGGTTTGCCTCGGTCGCGTCACGCTCACGTGCATGCGATCGAGCTTTCCGTCGTTGTCGGAGTCGAATTCAGTTTCGACCCACAGGTCGTGTCGAATCCAGTAGTCGCTGTCCTTAAAGCCATCGACGATCTGTGCCTCGCCATCTTTAAACACCGGCACGACGCGATCATCGGGCTTATCTTCATCGCCGAAAGCCGTTGCAACGCTGGTGAGGGTTACGCAAAAAATCAAAACAAACGGGAGTGAATTTTTCATGGTTGCTGGTCGTTGAAGGAGTAAAAGGTGAGTGATTTTAAGCAGCGGGAGTTTCCAATAATTCGATGAGTCTCTGCCTGAGTCGCGTGGCGTCGCGGGGATCGCCCGCCAAGTCGTAAACGCCATGTAGTTGTCCGGCGCGGTCGATGACGATGCAGTAGGCTTTGTGGCTTTGCTCGTAGATATCGAGGTTCATCGCTTTGCCCACTTGTTTAATGTAATCGAGTTCACCTCGCGCGAAGAGCCACCTTTGGGGGTCGGCGCCGAGGCGGTCGGCGTAGGCGGCGAGTTGTTCGACCGAGTCGTTGGCTGGATCGCAAGTGATGCTGAGCCAAGTGACATCTTCGAGTGCCGAATCGTTGTGCAAAGCCTGAATCGCATTGTTGAGCTTGACGCACGAACCGGGACAGGTGGTGAAGAAATAACTGACGACCCACACCTGACCCTGCATGTCAGCGGCATGGAATTCGACGCCGCTCCGTTCGGTCAGTGTGAAGTCAGTGAGCGTCGGCTGGGGACGATCGAGCGGCACGGCGTCGACGGTGTGCGATTGCAGTGACTGCGACTCGACTTGGTACCAACGAAGTCCCAAATAGCCGCCCACACCGGCGACGATTGCCGCCAGCAACATCGGCACCAAGAGACCGCCGCTGGAGGAGTTGCTGCTCATCGAAAGTCTCCTTTTGTTCGAGTCGCGCTCACCGAAACGGCCGCGGCGAGCGTCACCACGGCGAACCCCAAGCTGACGCTCCAGGCGACGGTTGGGCCGACGAACACAAGGTTGGCCGGAGCATTACTCTCGAGGGCGTGCCGCAGTCCCACGACACCGTAAGCCAGTGGGTTGAGCCGCACCAGCCAACCGACCACGCTGCCGGGCTCGACCGGAAAAATGGCCAATAGCCACATGGGAAAGAGCAACATGCTCATCATCGCGTGATAACCCTGAGTCGAGTCGTTCCGCCAGGCCAAGACAAACCCGAGTGCCGTGAGGGCGATTGACATCACCATCAGCAGCAGCGCGGCCTGCGCCGCTTCGATCGCCGTTGGAGCGACACTTTCAATTGTGACCCAGCCGAGTAGTAGAAATAGCATCGCTTGGAGCCAAGCAATCAGCGATCCGCCAAACACTTTACCGAGCACCATGGCCCACCGAGTCACGGGCGCGACCAACACTCCTTGCAGGAACCCCTCGTTGCGATCTTCGATGATCGAAATCGTCGCAAAAATGGCCGAGAACAATACGATCATCGCCAGCGTTCCGGGAAAAAAGAACGCGTAATCGAGAGTTTGCGACTTGAATCCCTCGCTGAAGAGCAGCCAAAAAATGATCGGCTGGCCGAGCGCGCCGAAAACGCGCGTTCGTTGCCTGAAAAATCGAATAATCTCGCGATGGGCCAGCGACATGACAACTGGCAGCGACGGGACGTAAGTGGCGGAGGCGGCGGCCGGCATTGTTAATGGGAAGTCAGTTAGCGGGGAGTCAGTGAGGTGGGCGGCGGGGGGAGTGTGTGGGTCGGAAGGGGGAGAGAGCCAAGTCGGCCTTTAGTATAGTCGAGCGAAGCCCACAGGTTTCAAGTTTTCCGAGCCAAGTTTTCGCAGCGCTAGGCGGTGTTAGTGGCGGCCCTTTTTCTTCTTCGTACCATTCGGGGCCGACGGCTCGACAAAGAAACGGTGACCGGTGCGGGCGATGAAGACATCTTCGAGCGTCGGTTTTCCGACGGTTACCGAATCGATTTCGTCGCTGAATTCTTCGAGTAGTGGTTCGACGGCGCGGAGGCCACCGGCGAGTTCGAGTCGGATGGCTCCATCGACAATAGTGGGTTCAAATTCAAACTCGCTGGCCAGTCGTTCGGCAAGCCGCGTAGTGTTGGTCGCGCGGATGGTCAGCATGTCGCCACCAAGGCTGCTGCGAAGTGCGGCCGGCGTGTCGAGTGCAACGAGCTTACCTTGATGCAAAATGCCAATCCGCGACGCACGATCGGCCTCGTCAAGCAGATGTGTCGTGACAACAATCGTCATCGCTTGGTCTTGGCGTAGCTGAAATAGATAGGTCCAGAGGTCGTTGCGAGCTCCCGGGTCGAGCCCGGTCGATGGCTCGTCGAGAATCAATACGCTAGGCCGATGTAGCAAACCCTTCGCCAACTCTACGCGACGGCGCTGGCCACCAGAAAGTGTGCTGACGTAATCGCGAGCGCGGTCGGCGAGGCCAACTTGGTCGAGCAACTCAGCGACACGTGTCCGCATCTCGCTGCCGCCGAGTCCATAGAGACGTGCATGATGTGTGAGGTTTTCTTGTACGGTGAGCTGCTTGTCGACGCTGGGCGATTGAAACACCACGCCCAACTGGCTGCGGACCTTGGCCGCTTGGTCGCGGACCGAATGACCGAGGATGGTGATTTCGCCTTCGTCGATCGGCATCAGCGTCGAGAGCAGCCGAAAGAGAGTTGTCTTGCCACTGCCATTCGGACCGAGCAGCGTAAAGATCTCGCCCGCGTCGATCGAGAGCGACAGCGAGTCGAGCGCAGTTCGCTCGCCGTAGCGATGTGTTACGTTGCCGATTTCGATAGCGTGGTTTGTCACTGAGCCCGATTCTTTACGTGGGTGGGTATTGGCTGCATTGTACTCGCGTCGGGCGACCGGGGTGATGCCCAAGTTCGCCCGGTTACGAAAGATAAATCACCACAAATAGCACAATCCACACAGCGTCGACCAAGTGCCAATAGAGCGACAAATTTTTGACCGCGGACAAAGTGCGGCGGGTGAGTCCGACCAGCACCCACCAACTCGCGACCACGAGCGCGGCCAACAAGTGCGCAAGATGGGCTCCCGTAAGCAGAAAATAAGTGCTCACCCACAGCCGACCGCCCGGCACAACGATCGGCAGCCGCAGCCAAGGCAACTGTTCGTTGTATCCTGCCGACTCCGCGTCACTCCGGGGGAAGATCGAAAGTGCGAGCGCGTCGCAGCGTGCAATCGCTCCGCTGGTGGGGCGTGGATCTCGCAGCCCTCGCTCGGCTTCGAGCAAGTCGCCCGTTGCAAACTGGTCGAGCCAAGCAAGTCTTTCGGCGGCCTCCGGAGCATCGGGCGATTCGCGTAGTTCGGCTTGCAGCGTTTGTACACGTTGACGCACGGCAGACAGGTAGGCGGCATCGGCCTGGTTGAAGATCGGCCCGCCACCGGGGGCAGGGAAGAGATTATGTCGGTACTTTTCGCGATATTCGTAGCTTTTTACACCAATAAACAACGTGCCCAACATCACCGCGAGCAACAGCCAAACGCGTGCGACCAGTGGTTTGCTGGCCCCGAGCGATCGCGCCGCTTGAGCCACCGCGGCACCCGATGCGAGCAGCACCAGCGTGTTTGCCAAGCCGATGATGCGGTCGACGTGCATCGTCGCGGCCGAGGGCCACGCATCACTTCCCATCCGTAGCACGATATACGAGGCCAACAGGGCCGTGAAGAACATGACCTCAGTCGCGATAAACAGCCACATGCCGAGCCGACCGATGCTCATGCCGGCTGGATGCGAATCGCTTGTGGTTTCGGCTGCCGGTGTTGCCATCGACTGATTCTCATTCACTTTCACTTAAATTGCGAGCAGCGTCAGCGACAATAGCCAAGTCGGCAAATAGACCAAGCTAAGTCGCAGCAATCCACGCGATGTATCGTCGTTCGGCGACTTCGCGAATCGCAGGCTGCTGCGAACGTACAGCAATGTGAGCGCGATGGCGACCAAACCACTGAGCGTCGAACCAACCAGCGAAGCTCCGGCCGTGAGCGGCATGAGTACCGCCAACAACAGCAACAAGCTGCCGATGATGGCGACGCGACCAGCACGTTTGCCAGAAGGGTCGACGGTCGTGTCCATCACGTAGCTGGCTGCTTGGTAGTCATCGCGGCAACGCCAGGCGATCGCCATGAAGTGCGGATACTGCCATAACAGGAGCACAAGAAAGACGCCCCAGGCGGCCGGGTGGGCGAGCGAGCCACCGGCGGCCAGCCAACCCAATAATATCGGCAGCGCCCCGCTAATTGCACCGACAAACGTGTTGAGAGTCGATCGCGACTTGAGCGGAGTGTAAACAACCACATAAATCAACCAGCAAACAACACCGGCGACGGTTGCCGCCAAGGGGACCGCGACCGCGAGCATGGCGATCCCAGAAAGCCCGGTTGTCACCGCGAAACAAATTGCCACGGCTGATGACATGCGGCCTGCCGGCAAGGGACGATTGCGGGTCCGCGACATCAGCCCATCTCGCTCGACTTCGAGCAGTTGGTTGAGCGCACTGGCGCTTGCCGCGACGAGTCCCGTGCCCACGAGCGCGGCAACCAAGGTGGCCAATCTCCATTCGCCGCCGACAAGCAGAAAGCCCGCCAGCACTGTGATCAACTCCATGACGACAATGCGCAACTTTGAGAGCGTCACAAAGTCGTTGACGATGTCGCTCACAGCTCGCTGCGAGGTGGCGGCGGTTGTCGGCGTGCCGACGCTCATGGGGTGGCTCCGTGCAATGATCGCTGGTTGATCTTAGGGGTAACTTGTGAGCCCTCTATTCTGTTCGCTACCGTGGCTGTGCGAAAGGCCAGCAATGTCACGATTACGAGCGAGACGAGCAGCAGCGAGCCGGTCGCTTGGTGCGAGGTGACAATGTGTGATTGCCACATGCCGTCGGCAACGATCGGCTCGCTCGCATTCGACCATCCCTGCAAAGAGTGAGGCAGCCGGTAGCGGGCCACCCAGGTCGCGATTCCAAGGGCGACTTGAACCGAGACAACGAAACTGGCAAAACTCGCCGCCCGGCGAACGGAGGTCTGATCGCACCAAGCCAAGATCGCCAACAGCGAAGTCAGCACAACGATCAAGACCGCGACCGTGAGGTGCAGCATCGTCGCCATTGTGAAAGTCTGATGCGTCGCAGTCGCCGGCATGTGTCGCAGCCAAGCACCGATGCCGATTTGGCAGTAAACAAGTAAGAGTGTGATTGCCGCCAGCCAGGCTACGCGATGGGATGTGCTGGCCAGTTGGTTGGCTGATGCCCAACGTCGCGAAGTGACTACGGCCAATGCTACGGCACCGGCAAACACCAGCGGACCAGTGGTTCCATGAATCGAGGCGAGCAAGCGATCGCTCAAAACCACGCGCAAGCCACCGAGGACACCTTGAGCTATGACTGCCAGCAAAAATCCCCAGGCGGCGAATTTCACCCAACGTCGCGATTCGGCGAGCGAAGTCGCAACGACCAGCCCAATAGCCAGCAACCCAACCAAGGTACCGAGCAAGCGGTGACCATGCTCGATAAACAAATCCCATGGACCATAGAGCCACGTCGTCCAAGGATAGAGAAACATGTTATAGCCAAAGGTGTTTGGCCAGTCGGGCACGGCCATGCCTGCCTTGGTGGTCGTCACGAGGCCACCAGCCCAGATCAGCGGAAACGTCGCTAGAGCTACCGCCAGCGCCGCGCGATGGGGCCATCGCGATGGGGCTGGCTCGCTGGCGTCGCCTTGTCTGGGCTGGTTGGGCAACGAACTGTTCCTCTGTGCGGTTGTCGAAAGCGAATGATAAAAAGTCACTCAATTGATTGTATCGAATCGAGCCGAGGGCAGGACCGGTCGTTTGGGGTGCGACAGTTTGACGCAGGCTTAATGCGTCGATGTTGACGAATTTCGCGGGATGGGGCACGGGTCCTAATCTACTTGCTCAATTCGACCAATCGCGCGAGCAAC
>JBGSWC010000322.1:0-4054 GCA_041752635.1 Pirellulales bacterium
GCCCCCAAAGGCGACGCACAACGGCGCGCGCTCCCACTCGGGCGACCGAGAATTGTTTCGCTCGCACCTCGATCGTGCGCAGGATGTTGCCGGGCCGGAGAAGCCCGTTGGCAAAAACGCACACGAAACCGAACCACTCCCACCAGAGAAACCCGTTCAGCCCAAAAGCGACGAGCGAGACCGTTCGACCACAGAGCGCGATCGTACCGAGGCAGCGCAAGAGTCGCCACTCACTCAGGAAGACTCCGCGGAAACTGCGCCCGACGAACAGCCCATCGACGAAGTTACTCTCACCGCGACGGCCAATGCCCAAGCGACGACGACGCCTGCCGAGACGACACTCACGCCAGGACAGGTTGTCGTCGCCACGGCAGCCGAAGGCGACGCGTCGGACCAGCAATCGGACTCCGGAGAACAACCCGCCTCGCCAGCCGCGACAAGAAAAACCGCCGCAGAAATTGCCACTGCGGATGCTGGCGTAGACGTGGAGCCGACTTCGGCTAGCGAGAGTGGCGACGAAACCGCGAGTGAGGGAAAATCAGCTACGGCAAATACTTCTCAAGCTACGGCCAATAACAACATTCCAACGGATGTGGACATCGCATGGGTCGCCACGACGGCGGACGAAGCGGGTAGCAATCTGCAGAAATCGACTTCGGAATCAACTAACAATGCTTCGGCAGATCAACAGCAAGTCGTAGTCTCCGAAACAGAACCCACCGAGGAAGTCGTGAAAACCAGGGGGGACCGGTTTCCAGTGGCCTCGGCAACAGCAACCACCGAGCAAGTTGCGAAGCCCGAAGCGGAACTTGCAACCGCTCGGCTTAACACCTTTACAGAGGTCGCCACGAACGCGCCGGACGTGCCCGCGCCTATCCCCGGCGGGGAAGCCGTGGCCGGTGCGGGGCGTAGTGTTGTCAACGCACTGACCGATGCGAGCGGGAATTCACCTGTGAGAACTGCTTCACCGGAAACGCCGACGGTCGACCAGGCGCGGTTCGTGCAGCGGGTCGGCGGCGCGATTCGATCGGCCGAGCAACGCGATGGGCAGATTCAGCTTCGGCTCAGCCCTCCCGAGTTGGGTACTCTGCGAATTCAAATCGAAGTGAAAGATGGCGTCGTCACCGCACGCCTTGAGGCGGAGACCACCGCGGCTCGAACCTTGCTGCTCGACAACTTGCCAGCACTCCGTGAACGTCTTGCAGAACAGCAAATTCGCATCGAGAAATTCGACGTTGACGTCGGCCGCGATGGCCAGCAGGCGCCGGATCACCCCGAGGCGGGCGAACGTCAAGCAAACCAATCCCTCAAGCGAACGAACAAAATAGCAACCCCCACAACGACTAACTCAACCACAACTGCCGGCCCTAGCGATACGAATCCGTTGTCGCCAGCCAGCGGTCTTGACGTGCGCATTTAGCCATGCGGTATTAGCCACGAAACAACCGAACGACTCGAAGGTAAACTTATGACTCAAATTCCCAGCATCAACGCTCCCTCACGAAGTGAACAGGCGTTCGGCAGCAACAACGCCCTCAATGAGTTGAAGCTCGACGATTTCCTGAACTTGATGATCGCCGAGTTGCAGAACCAGGACCCGCTCAACCCACTCGAAAACGACGAGTTGATCGCGCAGATCAGTCAAATTCGCGAGGTAGGCGCAACCGAGAAACTCACCGAGACACTCGACGCCGTGCTGTTGGGACAGAACATCGCCAGCGCCACAAGCTTGATTGGTGCTGATGTCGTTGCGCTCAACGACGCCGGACAGCGCGTGTCGGGAAATGTGCGCGTCGTGTCGGTAAGCAATGGACAACCAAGTCTTGATCTCGCCGTCGACACTGCCGCCGCCGCGGCAACCCGACCGGGCGATGTCGAGCCCGGCAACTACACCTACGAAGTCGTGTGGCAAAGCGACACCGGCGTGTTTTTTGGCACCGAGGTACAGGCTAACACTCAAGGTCTCACCAACTTCCAAGGTGCGATTCAACTAAACAACTTGCCAGAAACGAGTGTCGAAAAGAAAGTCTACCGCACCAACAATTCGGGCCAGGGCGAACGAAAGCTAGTGGGCAGTATCCCCAACGGCAAGGCGACGACCTTCGTTGACGACGTAGCCAACGCAGCGCGTGGCGAGACGCTGACCGCACAGGTGCAGAAGGTCGATTTCGCCAGTCGCGTGACGGTGAAACTCAACAACGTCGGCGAAATCCGCCCACCAAAGGATTAGCCGTTTAGCCGTGATGACGGGCCGTCAGTCGAATTTTGTACAAGCGGCCAACTATCGATCACGAACGACTCAATAACTCTCAACGAACAAAGCCTTTTTGAACCGGAGAACATACCATGGGCCTTCAATCAGCACTTTCGACCGCCCTCACGGGTTTGCAAGCCGCCGAGACGACGATCGATGTGGTGGGCAATAACGTCGCCAACTCGCAGACGGTCGGGTTCAAGGAATCCGATGCCATCTTCGCCACCCAATTCTTGCAATCGATCAGCATCGGCTCGGCACCGAGCGCAAATTCCGGGGGTACGAATCCGCGGCAAATTGGTTTGGGTGTCAAGGTTGCGGAAATTTCCCCTAACTTCACTCAGGGCACGATCGAAATTAGCTCCAATCCGCTCGATATCGCGGTCCAAGGCGATGGTTTTATCGTCGTGCAATCCGGCAACGGCGAACTGTACACCCGCAACGGTCAACTCAAACTCAATTCCGAGAGCGAACTCGTCACCTCTACGGGCCAGCGCGTGTTGGGCTTCGGTGTGAATGACGAATTCGAGCTACAACAAAATCCCGAGGCATTAGTGCCGCTCAGCATTCCACTCGGCAAAGAGCGCGTCAGCCAACCCACCAGCAGCGCATCGTTCAGCGGTGTGCTTAACCCGTCGGTGGATTTGGGGGCGACTCCTTCAGTTTCGAAGTCCATCGTGCTTGGCGATGGCACCGTGCCACAACCACAAGCCGTGGGCGGCGCGGCGTTCGACATCAACGATTTCCCTGAAGTGGATGCACCCGCCATCTCCAGCATGGCGAACTCCGCCGGTGCACTCCCCTCGGGCCCCAACGCGGGCTCGACGGCCTACAAAGTGGTGTTTCTTGATAGCGATGGTAACGAGAGCACGCCGTCGGCGGACTACACCGTGGCCGCTGCCGGTGGAAGTTCGATTGACTTCAGCACGCTGCCCACCGGCACGGGGGCGTTCACCGCGGGGAGACGCTTGTATCGACAGGAAGCAGGTGGCAGTACGTATTACCAAGTCGCCGAAGTGCTGGACAACCTGCCGGGATCAACGCTCACCGACTCGGTCAACGAAGCCGACTTGGCAAGTGGCGGACCCGCGACGGAGCTCGACACCGAGATCATGAATCCGGGCGGATACAACTATTATGTGAGTTTTTATGATTCGAATGCTCAGGTCGAGACGCGACCCACCTCACGCATCAGCACGCGCTCCATATCCGCTCCTGGCGGACGAGTGCGCGTGAATCTAGCAGACATCGAGACGCCCACGCACTCGGTCTACAACTTCGACCAGATTCGCATCTATCGCAATCTGTCGAACAGCGATACGGATTATCGTCGTATTCACGACGTGGCGATCCCTTCAACAGCCACGAGTTTCTTGGACACCGCCAGCGACGCCACGCTGCAAGCTCAACCAGCCGTGGACCTAAATGGTCCCGAGGCGATTGAAGATACGAACCTGGTCGATCTCGTGATACGCAGTGGTGAAACTTACCTCGAGAATTTTTTTAAAGAGGGCACTCTCACCTTTCAATCCGTAAAGGATGGTAACGATCTCGACCCCAAAGAACTCGAAATCACCGCCGATACCTCAGTGTTGCAGTTGATGACATTCATGCGCGAGGCAATGGGCATCGACACCGAGTCGAGCGACCCGGCCAAATCATTTCCCTCGTCCGGCAGCGTCAGCCTTGTGAACGGTCAAATTGTCATCACCAGTAATCTCGGCGAGGAAAACGCGATCGAGATTCCACTTACCGCCTTTCGACTCGAACCGACCGATGGCAGCACGCCTTCGACCTTGC
>JBGSWC010000323.1:0-3488 GCA_041752635.1 Pirellulales bacterium
TGCGCGGGAATGACGGATAATACGCGGGAATGACGGATACCACCAAGGGGCAGGAGATTATGAAGATTACCCGTGTCGTCGACATTGATGGCCGCGAACACCTTGGCGTGTTGCAGGGCGATGGTCGCGTTACGCGTCTCGCCGGTGGGTTGTTTGATTTGCCGACCGATACGGGCGAGACAATCGAGGTGGCGAAGACGCTCGCACCGCTGGTGCCTTGCGATATTTTTTGTATCGGACTGAACTACGCCAAGCATGCCGAGGAAGGGGGCAAGCCGGTGCCCAAGCATCCGGTGGTGTTCATGAAGAGTACGGCGACGGTGCAGAACCCGGGCGACCCGATTGTGCTGCCCCGGCGGTTGCGGAGCGATCGCGTCGATTACGAATGCGAACTGGTGGTGGTGATTGGTCGCCGTTGTAAGAATGTCGCCGCCAGCGACGCGCTCGACTATGTGTTGGGCTACACCGTGGGCAACGACGTCAGCGCCCGCGACTGGCAGCGGCAGGGGGGGGGTGGCCAGTGGATTCGAGGTAAGTCGTTCGACACGTTCGCGCCGCTCGGTCCGGTGCTGGTCACTCGCGACGAATTGGCCAACCCTCAGAGTCTTGGACTTCGAACCCGCGTGAATGGCGAGACGCTGCAAGATTGGACCACGGCCGACATGATTTTTTCGGTTGCCGAGTTGATCGAGTTCCTCAGTGGCAGCACGACGCTGCTGCCGGGGACGGCGATATTCACCGGCACGCCCCACGGCGTTGGTTTCGCACGCACTCCGCCGGTCTTTCTGCAACCGGGCGACAGCGTGGCGGTCGAGATCGACGGCATCGGCACCCTCACCAATCCGGTGGTCGAAGAGTCGGGGGTCGAACTGCTCGCAAAGCTAGACGCAGGCAGCGACCAGCTCGGATTTTGAGGCCGCTTTGCACTCGAGATAATTTGAAAGCATCATTTGAAAGCTTAGTGACAAATGGTTTAGGTGCCCGCTGGGGAGTCTTGGCTCGCCGGGGGGGATCGCGATTGCTGCGGTGAGTCGCCATTTGCGAGGGTCACAATCGACCATTCGGCATGCATCGGCCAATTGCAGCGGGCATCCGAAAGTTGCGCTGCAGCAGCGCTGCTGCCTAAGTCGTGAGCACGCACTGCATCACAAGATCGCTTTGGGGCATGAATGAGACACGAATCGCGGCTGCGCCTCGGCGCACTTTAGCGAAATTGAGAAATTGTGTGACGCGATTTATGACTGTTTTTTCAGCTCGTTCGACGATCTTGACGACTCCTTCGGCGATCCACTAGAAGTTTCTGGCACGGTGGTTGCTCTCTGATGCGAGCGTGAATAGCGATGCCCAGTTGGTAAGCGAAGGCCGAGAAAATTCTTCGAATTTTAACACTGGCTTCACGCACGATAGGCAAACGTTATTCATAATTGAGAAGACAATGTAACGACGCCAACGAGCGTCGCCTTCCGTATAGCGAAGTGTCCGCTGTGCCCCGGGAGGGCAAGGTTGCCGCCAAGTCAACTCTCCAGGCCTTGCCCTCCCACTCTTTTTCGTGACCCGCCTCAAGTGGGGTGGTTCTCGCCGCCGATGACGAGTGTGGAGCCTTTGTGTTTGGCTTCTGTTGCTAGCAGGGGGGCCTGCGGCGACTCTTCTCTATCGGCATGAAAAATCACGCCAATTTCATTCTCGCTACCTGTTTGTTGGCTGCTTGCGGCCTGCCGGGCTGCGCGCTGGTGTGCCCCGAAGTTTCGTCGATGCCAGTGCTGCACAATCCTTTTCCGCAGCTTAGCCGCGTGGCGGTCGTGCCGTTTTTTAATCAGAGTGACGAACCGACGGTCGATGGCCGGGAATTTGCGCTAGCTTACTTTGGCGAGTTGCAAGGGATTCCCGGCTTTGAAGTCGTGCCGGTGGGTGTTGTGGAAGAAGCGCTGATTCAACATCGGATTTCGCTCTCTGACCCAGATTCCGCCGCCGCCGAGATTCGTCGGCTGGGGCGTGTGTTGGGAGTCGACGCGATTGTCGTCGGTACTGTCACCGACTTCTCTCCCTACTACCCTCAACGCTGTGGAATTCACGTCGAGTGGTATGCAACGAATTCTGGATTCCACGAAATTCCTGCCGGTTACGGACTCCCTTGGGGCACACCTGAAGAAGAGTACATTTCAGAAACGGTCGCTTTCGAGGCCGAACTGGCTCTTGCGAAGGCACAGCTCGACACGCAATCACCGATTTGCAATGACGAGCCGGTCGTGCAACCGCCCGCACCGTTCTACAACTTTCCGATGCAACAACAGCGGGCCCCACTACCAGCTGTGCCGGAGAGCGACACATTGCCGGGTGAACTGCCGCAAACCGAAACGCCCGAGGCTGGTGTCAGTGAAGCGATCGATGAAATCGAATCACTGCCACCGCCAATCGATGCGAGCGGCAACGCCAGCGACGCCAGCGTCGGCGGCACTCGTGTAACCGCTACGTCCGCGCAAGTCGACGTGAACAACGCCCCGTATTATTCGAGCGAAATTCCGGCGAGTTGGCCTGACGCGGCTGGTTTTCTGCCGCCCGGCCCGCGTGCTGTGCGTCCGCCATGTGTGGAGAATCCGGGGCCGGTTATGACGCATACGCGAATCTTTCGCGGCAACGATCCTGAGTTTACGTCAGCGCTTGCGGCTTACGTCGACTTTCGCGACGACGCCCGGTTTGGTGGCTGGCGAAGCTATCTCGAACGCAGCGACGACTTCATTCGCTTTAGCTGCCACTATCACATCTCACAGATGCTCGAAGCACGTGGCGGTGCTACCGAAACGCGAGTGGTGCAGCGATGGTCCGACAACCGATAAGCGGTTGATGACCCGGTTGCACACGCGCAACCTCCGACACAATCGCACCGGTGATAGCCAACTGACTGACACCATCGGCCGAAGTGTCGCCCCCCCGCCGAGTTCGCATGGAGGCGCCCAGATGAATGATGACATCAACGTACTTGCGCTCGTTAAAGGTAGCGAGCGTTATGTATTTCTGTACGACGACACGCAACAAGCCGAGACGCTGCGTACGCTCGGCCGCTACGCGGCCAACCCCGAGTTGAGTTTCTCGTGGTATGACGCAGCCGTCTTGGGCAAGCGAGTTCGCAGCGAAGCTCGCCAGCGGCAGCGCAATCGTTTGGGAGCACCACAAGCGAGCGACGTCGACGAAGTTTAGCTTTCGCCTATAAATTGCCTGCGTCAGCCGGTGGGTAGCGGTCCCAAAACCCGAACGCTGACGCGTACGGCTCAACAGAAGTTTTTGGACAAGCAGCCATTGCATGCAGCGACAGATTGCCCAATTCCTGCGCTACCTGGCCATCGAGCGGAATGCCAGCGAACACACAATCAAGGGCTATCGTGAAGACTTGACGGCACTAGCGGACTACTTGGCCGACGACTCCCACAGCACTCCTACGCCGGAATCGATCACCATTGCCGAGCTACGCGGGTTCGTAGCGGCATTGGGGG
>JBGSWC010000324.1:0-66260 GCA_041752635.1 Pirellulales bacterium
CGTCAGACCGATCGGCCAGCGCGGCTCGAGCTTACAACCGATAACGACGACCAGTTCGATGCGACCATCGCCTCCATCGCCACAATCGGGGGGAATGCGGTTGCCGACGGACCAGTAATCGAAGAGGCTGGCGAATCGGCATCGGATGATCCGGTTTTGAGTTGGCGTTGGCACTTTCCCGAAAAAATGTCGCCCTCTCGTCGCCGAGCCTTATCGGCGATCGAGCGACGTCGCCGGTTGCTGGAAGTTTGGCCCGATCATCCTCGTGTCACCCTCGACGGCAAAACTCCGCGCGAGGCGGCCAACGACCCATCGACACGGCTTTTAGTCGAAGCCGATGTCTTTGTGCTGGAGCAAAGTTTAAAGTCGCCGGAAGACTTAGAGAGCTTCAACAGGCTACGCGAGGAATTGGATTTGCCAATTCCCGGCACAATTGATGCGACGAACCTGGAACTTTCGGAGTTCCCTGTCTCCCGCATCCATCGCCTTGATTTCTCAACGCTCGATGACGATCAAATCGTGCGGCTCTTCCACCAAGCCGCGGCGATTGGCGCCGTGGCGGCCATTCGACATGCCGGCCGCGAGTTGCTTGCCCGTAAGAGCGACTCCCTCATCGCCGATGTGTTTGAGCATATGTTCTCGGTGGAAGATAATGCCGAACCGGCACTTCAGGTGCTTGAGCAAGCACGCGAATGGTCGCTCAAAAACAATTACTCGTGTGGGCGGTGGGATATGCTCGAATTGCAGTTCCACATTTTCGAGCAAGATTCTGCAGGCGCGTCGCGAGTCATGAACCACCTTCAGGTCGAACATCGCAACGAGCCCGAAGTGATGGAACAGCTCTATCAGTTGATGGTGATGCTCGGATTAATCGAGACATCGGATTCCGCACTAGGCAGCAGTGACGATTTAGAATTCGACGATTACGCCTCGCCCCCACCAAGCGGCAGCGAGATTTGGACTCCCACTGCCGTTGATGGTGGTGGCCCGTCACAGAAGCTTTGGTTGCCCGGATGAGCGGCCACAACCGGTGGTCGCGACAATTCTTGATTTGATAGCCACTTAAGGATTTTGAGATTGCCGATGCCCGCCGACCACGACCTCATGGCACGCGCAATTAGGCTGGCCGAGCAGGGCAGGGGGCATGTCGAACCCAATCCAATGGTCGGCTGCCTCGTCGTCGACCCGCGCGGCGAGGTTGTCGGCGAAGGCTGGCACGAGCGTTTTGGGGGGCCTCATGCCGAAGTTAACGCCCTCACCGCAGCGGGCGAACGCGCGCGTGGTGGTGCGCTTGTCGTGACACTTGAGCCCTGTTGCCATACAGGCAAAACCGGACCCTGTACCCGGGCGATTATCGCCGCCGGTGTCAAACGTGTCGTCATCGGTGTCCGCGATCCCTTCCCCCAGGTCGATGGGGGAGGCATCGCCGAACTCGAGCGAGCTGGCATCGCCTGCGAAATCGGTGTGGCGGCAGCCGAGGTCAATCGGCTGCTAGCACCCTACCAAAAACTCGTTACCAGTGGTCGTCCGTGGATCATCGCCAAGTGGGCGATGACGCTCGACGGGAAAATTGCGACGCGAACCGGCAGCAGTCAATGGATCAGCAGCCCCGCCGCCCGCGAAATCGTCCACCAACTGCGTGGCCGAGTGGACGCCGTTGTCGTTGGGGCTCGGACGGCCAAGCTCGACGACCCACTTTTAACCGCGCGACCGGTCGGCCCGCGCGTCGCGACACGCGTCGTGATTGGCGATATCGATCCAGAGAGCAAGCTCGCGACGAGCCTCGATCAGGCTCCCCTCATCGTCGCAACGACCGATCTCGAAAGGCCTGAGCGCTTCGACTCGCTGGTCGAGCGTGGGGGCGAAGTCCTCTGGCTGCCGGTCGATCGGCTCCCCGATCGCGAGTCGCAACTCGATTTTGTGCTGGCCGAATTGGGCCGCCGACGCATGACCAACGTCTTGGTCGAAGGCGGCGGGCGGTTGCTGGGGACGCTGTTCGACCTCGACGCAATCGACGAAGTACACGTATTTGTCGCCCCGAAGCTCGTCGGCGGTCGCGACGCCGTGAGCCCCATCGCGGGCGTTGGCATTGGCGACATGGGCGCTGCGTGCAATCTGGTCGACACCGAGTGGCAAGCCGTTGGTGGCGATCTCTATTTCACCGGCCAGACTAATCGCACAGTCGACTAGGGATTGCACGTCCAAGTCCAATGTCGATCACTCGTCATTTCGACTCCGCTGGGGTCGAAGCCATTGCGCTCGACGAAATCGCGAATCTCCTCGACCGTAAATGCGGCGTGCAGCGATTCGCGAAACATCCGCTGTGCCTCGGCCAGTTCATCACCGGCGTACTGCGACACCAGTGTTTCGAGTTGCTCGCTCGTTTCGGGACGCGCCAAGTCGCGAAAAAACACCAATGCCGATTGGGCCATTAGCCCCCGAATTGACGCAAACAGTTCGTCGGGTCGATGCAAATGATGGACGAGGCTGTTACTCATCACAATGTCGAACCGCCCCAAGCTCGGCAACGCGTTAGCACATTCGAGCCTCAACGTGATTCGCTCACGCAATCCGGCGATGTCGATATTCTGCATGGCCACGTCGAGCATTGCCGGCGAGCCGTCGATACCGACGCAGCGGACGTCTTCGTCGCACTGGCACAGTAAAATGGGAATTTGCGCCGTCCCGGTCCCTAGGTCGACGACTTCGATGGTCGGCATGTCGGGTCCAACAAGGTCGTAGATAATGCGATTCGGGCGGTGATTCCAAGCTTTCAGAACATCGTCAACAAACAGTTGGTTAACCGCCGTGTGGGCCATCTGGTCGTACGCGACGACCTCGGCGATAGCAGTCATAAGTTCTGGTTCAGGAATTCGCGGGAGCATTTTGAGAGTAACCTAGCCCAATTTGCGGCAATGCGCATGTGTCTAAAAATCAGTCGATTGCTGCCATTTAATGCACACGTTAATTGTAACAACTTGCAATATTGGCAGGTTCGCCTAACGTATACTAGAGTAGCGGCAATTGCGAACTTTTGCGTCTTTTACCGCGTAAAACCGGTTCGCAGGGCTGTTTCGAGGGTTTGTTGACTGCCAAGTCGTTTTCTTCGTTGTAACTGGCATGGCAGTTGCTGACAAGCTAACAGGCGAGTGGCGGGTATAATGTGCAACTGGCGCGTCGCATCGGCTGATCGACTATTCCACTGACCCACGGATAACGCATTGGTAATGCCGGGCATTGCCAAATGCTGGGGTCGCGGAAACTATTATTTTGACGGGAGGGAATCATGGAATCGGTTCTCTTGTGCGTCGGACTTCGAAGTGAAGGAGAAGTTCGTCATGGTGGCAAAAAATTTCAAGGAAGGTCGTCCGCGAAAATCCAACACGGCCAAGAATCAAATTCATCGCACCGAGGGCGAAGGCCCCCTGAGCGACGAGCAACTCTTTGCCGAGTATCGCGATACAGGAAATGAACGGCAATTTGCCGAACTTATCGGTCGCTACGAGCGCGAGCTATTCAGCTACTTGCGTCGCTATCTGGGCAATGCGGCACAGGCTGAAGACGCATTTCAGGCCACTTTCATGCAGGTCCACCTCAAGGGACACATGTTCGACGGCAGCCGCCGCTTCCGCCCTTGGCTCTACACCATCGCGACCAATCAGGCGATCGACCTACAACGTCGCAATCGCCGACATAAGCTGGTTAGCCTCGATCGGCCCCAAGGCAGCGAAAATGCAGAGGTAGGGAGCCTGATGGATTTGCTACAAACGGGCGAATCGTCACCACTCGAACGACTCGACCTGCGCGAACGCGTCGAATGGGTCCGCGAGGCGGTCGCTTCGCTCCCCGACCAACTGGCATCGGCTGTCCAAATGATCTATTTCCGGGGTCTCAAGTACCGCGAAGCGGCCGACGAACTGTCGGTGCCGGTGGGCACCGTCAAAAGCCGACTTCACGCAGCCGTGCAACGGCTAGGCGACGCCTGGCGTGACGATCAAGGTTGAAAACCTGTCATTTTTTTGTGTGAACGCACGGGGAATGCGGTGCGTAGCAATAAAAGATGGTACAATGCGAGGGTCTTGTCCAAAGTGGGCGAGACCCTTTCTTCGCATTGTTTCTTGGCACTGTGATCGACTGACCTGTGGTGAAGTAGAACCAACCGATGCGCGAAGACCTACTCTGTTACGCACTCGGAGAACTCGACGACGAATCACGTCGCCAGGTTGAGGCTGAGCTCGAGCGAAATCCGGAGCTTCGAGAAGAGCTAGCCGAGTTGCGTCGCTGTCTCGACGATCTCGACGCCGATTCTGGCGATTCGAGCCCTAACGATCAGCGTTGTCCCGGTAACCTGGCTGGTCGCACTGCTAAACAAATTTTGGCCGTTTGCGGCGACTCGTCTGATTCTCTTGCCGACGAAACTGAAAAAGGCAATGCCCGCGCCGCGAGGCCACGCTCGGGTGGTATCGCGGGTCTCGTTTGCCGCACCCCCATTTCGTTGGTCGATTCGATGGTTGCCGTTGGCGTGATGATGGTCATGGCATCACTTGTGCTGCCGGCGCTAAATTCGAGCCGCAGCATGTCGAATCGTTTGGTTTGTCAAAACAACATGAGCGAGTTGGGCCGGTATCTGTTGTTGTTTGCCAACGACAACAATGGCTACTTTCCAGCGATTGGCCCCGACGACAACGCGGGGTCATTCTCGATGCAGCTTACTCATGTGGGACTCATCGATCGCGGAGAGCTACAGCAGTTGCTCAATTGTCCCGGCGGCCGAAAATCGACGCTGTGCGGCCAAGCGGGTCTGACCGTCTACGTGCCGACCGAAGAAGAGCTCGCCCACGCGAACCCCGTGCAGCAGGCGAAACTTCGAGCGCAGATGGGGGGATTTTTGGGTTATCGCATTGGCTACTTGAGCAACGGCGAGTATCACGCCGTTCGCAATCGCTGCCACGGTCGATTGGCAGTACTCGGCGACGCGCCGCGAATGGCAGCCGACGGATATCACAGCACCAACCACGAAGGCGGCCAAAATGTCTTTTGGCAAGATGGTTCGGTCACTTACGAGCCTTGCACATTGATATCGTGTATCAACGATCACCTCTACTTGAATAAAGACGGCTTACCGTCGGCAGGCCTCGATTGGCGCGACGCCGTGTTGGCAGCGAGCCACGCCACGCCGGGCGTTCCCGATGAGACTCAGCCCTCGGCGACTTGCGTTCGGCTGACGCTTAAACTTTTTTGGCTTAAGCGACCGGCAGACGAAATTATTCCGCCATCAGCCGAGTAGCTCGTTCAGTGCCGTTTCGATCTCGCGGAATTGGAATTTAAAGCCCGACTCCAATAATCGCTTTGGCACGACACGCTGACCAGCCAACAACATTTCGTCAGCCATCTCCCCCATCGCCAGCCGCGCTGCGAAAGCCGGCACTTTCAGTACCGTCGGTCGCCCAAGCGCGGCGCCGAGTGCTTTGGTGAAGTGCTGATTGGTGACCGGAGCCGGCGCGGTACAGTTGACGGTTTCGTGCATGTCGTCGTGGTCGACGATGTGCCGAATGGCGCCGACGAGATCGCTGAGGACGATCCAGCTCATGTACTGCTGGCCACTCCCCACGGCACCGCCGGCCCCCATGCGAAACAATGGCAGCAACTTTCCTAAAATTCCACCGGCTGGCGATAGAACGAGCCCAATGCGGGCCTGACAGACGCGAACTCCAGCCTCCCATGCCGGTTCGCACGCGGCTTCCCACTCGCGGCATACATCCGCGAGAAATCCGTCGCCCGCTGGTGAATCTTCGTCGACAATTTCGTCACCGCGATTACCGTAAAATCCGATCGCTGAAGCACTGCAAAACACCGCTGGTTTCTCGTCGAGCGAGGCGACCGCGTTCGCCAGCAAGGAAGTTCCCCTGGTGCGGCTTTCACGGATTTTTCGTTTCACTTCGTCATTCCACCGCTGTGCGACACTTTCGCCCGCGAGATGCACCACCGCCCGGACCCCCGCGAGACGCGACGCATCGAGCTTTCCTTCGCGCGGCGACCAACCAATGTCGCCCCTCTCGGCACGTGGACTTCGCGTAATGCGGCGTACCTGCCAACCATCAGCAATAAAACTGTCTGCCAGCGCGGGACCAACGAGCCCTGTGGCTCCGGAGATAGCGACGATCGGCGGGGTGGATTCCATGAATTTTCTATCGTTAGTTGAGCTTCGACTGATGGTTACGAACATCTTCGCTAAATCAGGCCTTGTAGAAATCCCCCAAAGCGGCGCTAATGGGGCCTCGTCGTTCGCCAGACTCTTCCCAAAATAAGCAAATCGATGGATCGAACCACACTTCTCAGCCTCTGGCTGCTGAGCTGCTTGCCGTTTTTCGCACAGGCACAGACGCCCGAAAACACGCTGCGGGCGACTCCCCCTGACAATGGTAACCCGCCATTGGTCGACGACGAGGCCCCCCGCGTCGAACCCGAGCGACAACGGCTCAAGAAAGAAGAAATCAACGCACGGATTACCCGCGCCGAGCAGCTTGCCCAAGATATTCGACCGCAAGTGACAGAGTTGCTGCAGCAAGCATTACTGGCGGCCACCGAGATCGAAAATCAATCGGCTCGTGCGATCGAATGGACCGAGAAGAAATCGAAGCTCAAAACGGTTGACGAATACAAAGCAAAAATCGAGCGGACCCCCGAGCAACTTCGCAAAGAAACTCTCGACCCGCACGATCTAACGGACATCGAGCGCGGTCCGATCGAGCAACTCGAACAGAAAATTGTTGACTGGACAAAGTTGGTCGCCGATCGCCGCGCCCAGATTAGCGAATCCGCAGCGATACCCGAACGGCGACGAATACGCACGGCCGAGATTCCGCCGCTTATTGCCGAACAAGAAACCGCGAAGGCCGAGGCGATTGCCAAGATCGAAGAATTGACGGGCGTCGGTGCGCCTTCGGAACTGGAAAGCGCGCGCCGCGTGTTGCTTGAACAACAGATCGAACAATACACGGCAACGCTCCGCGCGCTCAATGCCGAACTTGCCTATTACCAGGCAACAATGAATCTGATTCCGCTGATCAAACAAGACCAAGAGATGCGGTTAAAAGTCCGCGAGCAGGCGCTCGAAGAGTTGCGACAAGCTGTCAACGAACGGCAACGACGCGATGCCGAGCAACGGGCAAGGCAGGCACAAAATCAAGCGCAGTCACAGGTGATCTCGCGGATTCCAGTGCTCAAAGAAATTGCCGACTACAACCAAAGGCTGACCGAAGAGAAGCTCAGATTGCTCGAATTAGACAAGCTAGCGGCCGACGAGGCGGAACGCGACCTGAAGCGAACCGCCGAGCTAGAAAGCGACCTGAAAACTGTGCGTCAGCGCATCGAAGCGAGCGAGAGCCTCTCGCAAGCTGGCGGCCAATTGCTCCGCGATCAACGTGCCCGGCTACCAAGCCTTACGGCGCTCAACCGTGAAATCATTGAGCGACAATCCGAACAAACCGAGGTTCAGTTTCGCAACTACACGGTAATCGATCGGCGCGACGAACTCGACGATTTCGACACGGCGGTGGCCGAGACGTTGGCCAAGGTCCCGGCGCCCGATCGCGCCGAAGCCGAGCTGTTGTTGCAATCGCTGCTCAAGAATCAGCAGAGTTACCTCGACGAGCTGACAACGGGCTACGAAAACTACAGCCAGGAACTCGGCGTTGTGATCGCCAACAAAGAATCGTTGCAACGGGTGACGACAGAAATCAGCGACTTTATCGCCGAACGCGACCTGTGGATTCGCAGTTGCCAGCCACTTGGCATGGGAAGCTCTGGCACGGCGGCCGCTGCCGACGCAAAAAGCCCACTGCTCCGCGATATCGAGCTTGCTGTCGACGGCGCGCTCTGGACGTTTGACCCGCGCAACTGGATTGCAGTCGGGTTCGACTTGCGAATGTCGGTCATTCGGCGACCACTTGCCAGCCTTATTTTCGCGATTGCTATCGCCAGCTTGCTGTTTGTCCAGCGCCGCGCACGGTTCGAGTTGTTGGCGATCGGAGAGGCGGCGGCCAAACGAAGCACAATTGAGTTCATGCCTTCCATTCGCGCCGCCTGGCTCACCTTGATCGCGGCGCTACCTTGGCCGTTGCTGCTGTGGAGCATGGGCTGGTTGCTCGATAGCCCACTCGTCGAATCGGAATTCACTCGCTCAATTTCAGTCGGCTGCCGATTCTGCGGGGCGTTGCTTTTTCTTTCTGAATTCCTTCGGCAAAGTTATCGCAATGGCGGACTAGCCGATGCTCATTTCGATTGGCCCGATGCATGCACGGCACAGGCACGACGCTATCTGCGTATGGTGCCATTCGTGCTGCTTCCTTTGGTGTTGTGGATCGTGGGTCTTGAATCGCAAACAATTCAACCGCTTTGGGCTTCATCATTGGGCCGCGTGCTGTTCATTGTTGTAATGGTATTGGTTTCTTATGCGCTCTGGCGAATCTTCCTCAACAAAGGGAGTCCGCTGTTGCAAATTATCCGACGTGGGCAAAACGGGCTGCTGATGAGTTTGCACCGCGTCTGGCGACCGTTGCTCGTGGCGCTGCCAATCGCTTTGGCGGGTTTGGCGGCGGCTGGGTACTACTACACGGCGCAGCAACTGACACTGAAACTGCTAGAAACAGCGGCACTCGTCGCCGGTCTCATGTTGCTCGGTGGTTTGCTGCAACGCTGGGTGCTGCTCAGTCGACGCAAACTGGGACGCGAACAAGCTCGCCAGAAGCGAGCCGCAGCTCAAGCGGCGGCTCAGGCCGCTGTCGAAGCCGCAAAAAAGGCGGGCGAATCGACCCCACCCCTTACCGAATTGCCAGACGAACCCGTCGATCTTAGCGCACTGACAGAACAAACTCACAAGCTCATCACGACAACGTTGCAATTTGTCGGCATCATCGCGGTATTTGTGATCTGGCAAGACGTGGTTCCCGCGCTGACGCGGCTCGACGATCAAGCGCTGCCGCTCTTTAACGCCGATGTCGACAACCCCATGACCTGGGGCCGCTTGCTGCGATTTTTTGTCGCGGTGGCCGTTACATTTGCCGTTGTCCGCGACTTGCCCAGCGTGTTGGAACTCGCCGTTCTCCAGAAGCTACCAATCGACCAGGGGGCTCGCTATGCGATTTCGGCCTTGGTTCGCTATGCACTCCTCGCGATCGGCATTGTCGCATCGGCGGCCGCCATTGGCATCACGACGACCAGCATCAGTTGGCTGGTGGCCGCCCTGAGCGTGGGTCTTGGTTTTGGTTTGCAAGAGATTTTCGCTAACTTTGTGTCGGGTGTTATTCTGTTGTTCGAGCGGCCAATTCGTGTTGGCGACATAATCACCCTTGGCAACACGACGGGCGTCGTCTCGCGGATTCGCATCCGCGCGACTACCATCGTCGACTGGGATCGCAAAGAATACATCGTCCCCAACAAAGACCTCGTCACCGAACGACTTTTGAACTGGACCCTCACCGACCAAACCAACCGCATTGTCATCGAAGTGGGGGTCGCCTATGGCAGCGACACCGATCTGGCGATTCGCCTGCTCCGCGAAATTTGTAGCGACCATCCGATCGTACTCGCCGACCCCGCCCCGCTCACAACTTTCGAAGGCTTCGGCGACAGCACCCTCAATCTGGTGTTGCGATGCTACCTGCCAACGCTCGAACATCGTCTGCAAACAATCCACGAACTCCACACAGCCATCGATAAGAAGTTCCGTCAACACAACATCGAGATCGCCTTTCCGCAGCAAGACCTTCATGTGCGTAGCGTTCCCGAGGGGTGGCTAAGGCCCAATGATCAGACCAACAACACTCACTCAGAATCGGTCGCTGATAACTGACTCGACGACTAGATACGCGGGATTGACGACCAACTCGCGGACAACAGATTGATGAACTCGTGAACATCGTTGAACTTCATAAAGGCAAGCACCTTTCTCTTGTCGCCACCGGGACGTGGGAATTTGCCACTCGCAACACCAGCCGACCGGCAGTCGGTATCGTGGCGATTACCGACGACGGCAACGTCGTGCTCGTCGAGCAATTTCGCCCGCCCGTCGGTCGCACTGTCGTCGAACTTCCCGCCGGGCTCTGTGGCGACATCGCTGGCAGCGAGAACGAACCTCTGGTTGTCGCCGCCCAGCGCGAGCTGTTCGAAGAAACGGGGTACGTCGCTATTCGCTGGACCGAGCTCGGCGTCGGTTATTCATCTCCTGGACTCACTGACGAAGCAATCGTTTTGTTTCTGGCCGAGGGGCTGCAAAAAACGGGGGAGGGTGGCGGCGACGATTCAGAAAATATCACGCTCTACGAAGTGCCGCTCGACCGCGTCATCGAATGGCTCAACGATCGCGGTGCCGCGGCTGATCTGAAATTGCTAGCGGGGTTGTATGCGGCCGAACGACATTTGGTGACGAGGCACGCGAACCAGCTTCAGAGTTGATTGAAAAATGCAAAATAGCAAATGCAGAATGCTTTGGGGGATCGCGTTGCTTCGAATTCCATTTTCATTTTGCACTTACCCAAATGTCATCGCAGTTTCTTCGGCGACTCAGTGGTAAACTTCCGCTGATTGGATCGTCCTAATTGTCCGACTCGCGGGCAAAATAGGCGTGCCCCGTGTTGGTATTACGTCGTCCCGGTGCTCCACGCCACCACAGCTCGACCGGCTTTTCGTTGGGCTCGTCGACGTCGGTGACGACCGTACCGATTTGCACGCTCCGCCATTCGCCCCTTTGCAAGTTGTCAAAGGTAGCGGTCGGAATAGCGAATTCAATATCGTATCCACTTTCAGTTCGCTTTCCGGCAGCTTTCACTCCTTCGAAGGGTTGGCCACCACGGAGCCGTTTGGCGACGAGGCGAACTTCGCCGTTCTCGCCGGGGGCTTCGGCTTTCACCGAAATACCGTCCCAATTGAGTGCCGGTTCGCTACGGCGTTGTTCGGGCAAACGGGGATCGATGAGCAGTTCTACAGCGTCTCCCCCATTACCAGCTTTGTCGTCAAGCACTTTGTCGTCGGTCACGCGGACGGCGACGTAGAGCATTTCGCCTGTGGTGCCCGTCTGGAGTGTGTAGCTCAAGTCGCCGAGTCCGTTGTAGTTCTCGACCGCACCGGCGGTGACGAAGTCATTGCCGCCGTAAACGCCGGTCGACTGAGGATCGACCATGCCGTCGAGATCGGGCATCGCGGCAAGTGTCGGAATGGGGAACTTCGCATCGATCACCACCGGCACCGTTCGCTCAGCACGCAAGATTTTCTCGCCCTCGGTCGTGGCAACCTTGGCGGTCAGCACGGTTTGCGAGAGACTGGGAAAGTCGATCTCTTCGGCAAAGCGAATCTTAACGGTCTGGGTTGCCGTGCCGCTCGGCGCGGCGGTCAACTTGATTGTGTTCGGCTCGACCGTAAGTCCGCGAATGGGCAGTCCATCGAGTTCGGCGGTTGCCTCGACGGGCGTGTCGAACTGGTTGGTCAAGCGAATGCTGATTTCGCCCTCCGTGAAACCACTGCCGCGATCAATGAGAATGGGCGCGACTTCGAGTCGAACATCGGTAAGGAACGAGCGAAACCGCTCGGCACTTTTCTCCGTCACAACATCGGGAGGCAGAATACCATCGAGGCGAATATTGACGACGTGTGGTCCGTCTTTTTCCATCGTCAGCCAGGTAACGTGGTCGAATTCACCCCAGTCGTTGCCGCGGAGTTGCGAACCGCCGCCGGTGGTGGCCAGCGCGTAATACTGCGAATCGTTCCGCTCGTACTGCACGTAGTGGTGAATATGGCCGGCAAAAACCGTGTGCTTTCGCTCGGCCAACAGCGCTTCGACCTTTTTCCAATTCGTGTTGTCGGTTGCCGACGAGGCGAGCGAACGCTCGGCGTAGGTCCACAGCGGCTTGTGGATAAAAACGAGCGTCCAGCGGGCATCGACGCTCTGCTGCATATCGCTCTTGAGCCAGTCGAGTTGTTCTTCGCCAATGTGGTCAACCGGGTCTTCGCTATTGAGGCAAACAAAATGAACATTTTTGTAGTCGAACGAATACCACTCGCGACCAAAGTGCTCGCGCCACACTTTGTGCATCATCGGATTGGTAAGATCGTGATTACCAGCGACGAAGAAAAACTTCATATCCATCTGGTCGATGAAACCGAGAAACTCTTTCCATTCGTTCTCAACTTGCCGGCGATTGTCGGAGTAGCCTTCGATCAAATCACCGACCGACATCACAAACTCGGGCCTCAGCATATTGACCTTACGGACACCGTCCATCCAGATACCCGGGCGGTGCCCCCCCGTGCGATCGGTCATGATGGCGATCTGAAATCTCTCGTCATCGTTCAGCACCGGTGCGTCGGACCACGGTTTCGGACCTTCGATGGCCGGGAGCATCACCCCCTTCGCCAATTCTTCTGTGGCGGCGAGTTTCGCGGTCACTTGCTCGAGTGCTTCGTTATGTTCGTGGCCGTCGTGACCCTCGTGAGCGACGCAAACGATAGGGACCGCGACAAAAGTCAGTACGCAAACCAAATGGCGTAGACGCATGAAATGGCTCCGAAAGCGAAATTGTTGACAAATGTTACACTCATTGTGCCTTGGCAAGTTTACACTGCAACCATGCGAATAGGTTAAGATTTAGCAAAGTTTCCACCACAGTAGCAATTCGATCTTCTCAGAGGCAAAGACCATGATTTACGTCCGATCGATCGCGATAACGCTGGCGCTCTTCTGCGTCATCAACACAGCCACGGCTCAGCATCGCCTGATCACTCAAGGCAAAGATCGTTTGGCGATTGTCGACGCCACCGGCGAGATCGAATGGCAGATGCCGTGGGGCGGCATACACGATCTCCATGTTCTGCCGAGTGGCAATATCATGGTCCAGAAAATGCCAACGACCATCGTCGAAATTGATCCTACGACCAAGCAAGTCGTTTGGACTTACGACACCAAGACAAGCAATGGCAACGACGGCCAGCGCGTCGAAGTCCATGCATTCCAGCCCTTGCCAGAAGGGCGTGTGATGATTGCCGAGTCGGGCAGCGGACGTATCATCGAAGTTGACCGCGACGGCAAACTGCTCAAAGAGACGAAACTCAAGCGAGATACACCCGATGCCCACAGCGATACTCGACTGGTTCGCAAGCTGGCCACCGGCAACTATCTGGTCTGCCACGAGCGAGATGGCGCGGTTCGCGAGTACGACAGCGAGTCGGGCGACGTCGTTTGGGAATACAAAATTCCCCTGTTCGACAAACAGCCCAAGCCGGGGCATGGACCCGAAGCGTTCGGCAACAAAGTCTTTGCGGCCGTGCGGCTCGAAAATGGCAATACGCTCATCGCCACTGGCAATGGTCACAGCGTGATCGAAGTCACTCCCGAGGGCGAGATTGTGTGGAAACTCGCACAAAACGACCTGCCCGGCGTCACACTCGCTTGGGTCACGACGCTCGAAGTCCTGCCGAACGGCCACTATGTCATCGGCAATTGTCACGCCGGGCCGGGGCAACCCTTGCTGATCGAGATCGATCCGTCCACTCGCGAGGTTGTTTGGAAGTTCGACCAATTCGACCGCTTCGGCAACGCAGTGTCAAACTCACAACTGCTCGATATCGACGGCGAAGTTCTGCGCTAACGCACTCGACGTGGTTGTTGATATTTACCACTGAGCCACAGGGATCTCTGTGCAGGCGAAGGAAAAGGACCTCGCGACTATTTCGACAGCGAAGAAGCGACACTCGAAGATCGGCAAACAAGTAACGCCGAAACTTCTGGCGAAACCCGCCTATGGAGAATGGAAGCCGCTTTTGGCAAATGGGCTTCCCTTGGCGTTTTCGATTCTTGAAATCGGCTCGATCGTTTTGATAACAAAATGGCGATTGCAAAAATTTGTTTTCACAGTGACGGAAACCCCGCTCGAACTCGACGAACGGAGTTTCCGTTTGCAAATCGTCGATTGCACGTCGTCAATTGCAAGTCGTCGATTGCGCTAACTTCGCACGCGTCTCAGCGCGACGACTGTGGCCAATCCCAGCCCCATCAGCAGCAAGGTCGCTGGCTCGGGAACCACCTGGTTACCGACGCTTTCAATCGCATTGATGTCGATCACTCCGCGACCATTGAAAGGTCCGCCTGGACCGACTCGAAGTGCTAAATCAGCGTACGCTTTGCTCCAAAAATGACCACCATGAAAAAGGTAGGTTGTACCGAGTGGTCCGGTGGTCGCATCGAGCACGAACAGCTCGGACCCGGTCGCGTAGTAGCCGGTGGGATCGGCCGGGTCGACGATCTGGCGAATACTGAAGATGATCTGGTCGCCAGGTGAACCGTCGGCGAGTCCGTCGAAACGATCAATGTCGCCGATCGTGTCGCGGACCATCAATGCATCGAGGTTGAACGCTTGAATTTCGCGCAAGTTCTCACCATCAGGCCTGGGTAAGTAGGCGGTGGGGGTAATCGGGCCCAACACAGACTCGACAGCCGCCTTGATAGTCGGGAGGTCGATGTAGGTCGAGCCCGAGAGGTTCCAGACGCTCGTCGCGGGACTGACCGGACTCCCCGTCATGATATCGAGGTCGATAGAGTACTTGTCGGTATCGGCCACAAAACCTGGCTCGGGGCCCCATACTTCGACACCATCAATGTCGCGAAGCGCAACCATGCCGTTGATGATGGGTGCCGGTGCCCACAGCGTTTGCACTGGCAGTCCGAATGCCCCGGCCGTTTCAATAGAAAGTTCGGCCGATCCACCAATCACACCGCCTCCGGAGAGAGGGATCGGCCCAGTCGCCGGCATGGCGAATGACGAAAATGGCACCGGGCCACCCGGGCCGGGCAAATACTGCGTGAAGAAGTCATCGTGCGAGAAAATCAAGTGACTACGATCTTGGCGGAGGGTCGTGAAGAGCGCGTCGTTGTGATTGGCGATCGCATCGATTTGCGATTCCGGTGGGTATGTCGGCCGCGGGAACAACTTAATGTCGATGCCGTCGGCCGCGCCCGCACTGCCATCCCAGGCGACGATCTGCTCGGGGCTCAAAACGCCCATCGCGTCATGATCGAGATCGTGCGTATACTCCTTGCCGAAGACAGAGCTAGGGGCGATGATCCCTGGGCCAATTCCGGGAACAGCCCCTGGTGGCGTGACAACGGGAACGTAAGGCCCCGCCAAAACAATCGTCGAGAAAGCACTGATCGAGAAAATGCTGCCGACCAGCAGCAAACAACTACTCAAGCGTGTGGTCTTCATTAGACCCCCCCTTACTCGGCGAGCCGATTGGGAATTGACGCTCGGTCGTAGGCTCGCGGATGACGATCAAGCGACACCACTGAGCAAATCCGCTTCGATTACACTGAGGCTACACTGAGGCGGATATCCGCAACCGTGATTGTAGAGCCACGACGCCGCAAGTCAAGCAAATAACTGCTTCGGAAATTTTTTTTCAAACGGCGACGGCGGTGAAATTTCGAGCGCCCCGGCTTTCGATTCCGACCGTTTTGCCACTCTTCACACCTACTTCGGCAGCGACGCGACCTCCGCGACCGGCTGCTGCTTGTCGGAATCATAAGAGAGCCCACCCGCCTTGCGGAGGACGTTGACGACGACATCCTGAGTGTAGTCCTCGGGCGGAAAGTAGATCGGGCGATAGGGATCGTCCTTGGGAATTAGTACTAAAAGAGGTACACCGCTGCTGCGAAATGCGCGTAGTGCGGCGACAATTTCTGGCGTTTTGAAGGTGAAGTCGCCGTACATGGTGGCGACATTCGTCGAAGCGATGGCCGCTTCAACCGGTTCGGTATGGAGCACCGTCGCCTCGAGCGTTTTGCAGATGGCACACCAGTCGGCCGAGAAATCGACGAAGACGCTTTGGTCGCCCGCGACGGCAAGCTTGGCAACCGCTTCGGTGGAGAAAGCTCGCCATTCGCCGCTGCCGATCTCGGAAGTCGCCCCTCGCAAACTAGCGAGCGCCGCAGCGATTTGATCGGGGGTTTCAGCGCTTTCGAGTTCGCGGATGTGACGGGCAATCGTCGCTCCCGCGAATTCCGATGCCGCGAGCTCGATGCGGCGCTCATCGCGTGGCTTCATCACTTTCGGATGCAGCCAGCCAAGCGAGAAGGCAGCGGCCAAGACCATGGTCGCGATTGCGCTGGTCCAAGCTGTGGCTGTCGCAAACCCACCGTGTGCGTGTTGACTGCGACCGACAATCCAGCAAGCGAACCCGATGCCACACAGCATCGCAATGACCGGCACGACATAGGTCTGTTCGATCGAGGTTAGTAGGAACACTACCGTACCCATTAGAATGAAACCCATAATCTGCTTAAAAGTATCCATCCATGCGCCCGGTTTGGGCAAGAATTTGAGCAACTCGGGAAAGATGCCAAGCAGGAGATAAGGACTAGCCATTCCAAGTCCGAGGCTTGTAAACACAAGCATCACATTCAGCGGCGCCTGGCTCAACGCCCATGTCAGCGCGACGCCCATGCCGGGGCCAGTGCAGGGAGTCGCCAACAAAGTTGTAATAATGCCTTTGAGAAACGAACCAGCCGGCCCCTCGCGCGAGGCGAGTTCACTAACCTGCGATGTACCAGCAAATCCGGGGATCGGAATTTCCCAGACACCGGCAAGGCTCAGCGCCATCGCAAACACAATCGCGATCATCGTCACATTGAACGTCGCACTCTGAAACTGTTGTCCCCACGAAAGACCCGCGACGATTGCAAGGGCCGCAAGTACCCAGAAGACCGACATCATGCCAAGTGCATACCACACGCTTAACCCAAACGCCTGGGCGCGATTATGCTCGGCTTGATGAACGAAGCTCATCACCTTGAGTCCGATCACTGGCAGCACGCATGGCATGATGTTGAGCACGAGGCCACCGAAGAATGCCAGCCATAAGTTGCCAATGAGGCCGCGATCAACCGATTTTGTTTCGTTGAGATAGTCGATGGCACGAACTGGAGTAATTTTTGTCAGGTCATAACCGCTGTTTGTCTTCACCGACTCAACGGCACTGGCAGTGGGCGGCATTGGTGCCGCCGCAGCGACGCTTGCCAATGCTGCCGCATCGGCGTAGTTCGCTGCTGCGAACTCGACGGTGGAAATTTCGTCAGCTCCTCCACCGACCACCAAAGGGGCGGAAAACCGCACACCTTTAATGAACTCACATGGCCCATCAATCCCTTCACACGCTTGATAGCCGAGCACTCCCGCCACCGGTACGTTGCCGGTCGCGGCATTTGCCAGCTTAAGTGGAATCTTCCACGTAACGGTTCCCTCGTGATAGCGAATCGTGCCAAAACCAATGTTGCTGGCGTCCCGTTCAATCAATTCTCCGATGGCAATTGGCTCGCCTGCGGTAAACGCAGTACTCGGTTCGATACTGATCAGAGTTGGCTTGACTCCCTTGGCTGAATCTTTTGCCGCGTAGGCGTTGACATGCCAGTTGCCGGCCGGTTGTGCCTGTAGATAGAGCATCGCCTCGCCACCTGCCGCGCCGGGTTGAAGCCAGCCATACCAAGTCACCTCCGAGTCGTCGGCCCGGTACATGCCCGCCTCGGCGGGGGGCTTCGGTTGAGCTTCGATCGACTCAGGAGGGGTGATGGGGGGGGCGGCGAGCGTTTCGTCGACTTTCACCTCCCCGACGTCCACGCCTCTGCCGAGCTTCGCGGTAAAATCGGCTTCCACCGGAATACAGGCTTCTTTGCAGGCTTGTAGATCGATTGCGCCTTTGATTTCCAGCGAACCGACGTCGACCCCCTCGGAAATTGCAATCGGCAGGTAGAAAGTGACCTTTTTTTCGTGTTCTTCGATCGTTAGTCCGCCCCAAGTCTCGTTATCGATGCGGGAGTGGGGTTTGGGAAACGACTGCCACGGGCCGATGATTCGATACTTGTCACTGGGTGCCAGCTTGATCGTTGTCCGTAGCGGCCCCCCCTTGGGTTGGGTGAGCGAATAGACATGGTAGCCCGCCTCGATGTCGGCTGTGACAGTGAGCAGCGCCGGTCGCTCGTCGGTCGCTGTGGTGAACTCGGCCGAAAAGAATACCGGGTCGCTAGCATCGTCGAGGCCAAAGCCGCCCAAACCGCCAAAGTCGTCGAGCTGGGCAAAGCTGCTCGATGCTGCCATCAAGAAAACGACAAGAGTTGTGGCAATCGTGCGCATGTCTGCGACTCAATTCAGAAGGAATCTTGGTGGGGCTGTGCCTATGTCTCTATTCTAAACAATTCTGGCTCAGTTGGGCGATGGCACCTATTTCTGCGTCAAGCCAAAATTTTCGGGTCGCGATCGACACAAGGTACATGTCGCTAATATGTTATGTCGATCGCGACCCGAAAATATTTGTTTGACTGACCACTATGTGGCTATACGGGGCACCTGCACGAGGGGTTCCCACGAGATTGTGAGGTATTTCACGCTCCGAACAACTACGTCGGCGAATTTCGGCAGAGCCATCATCCACAGCGAACGTGCCAACTCGTAGAGGTTGTGAAGAACTGACTCGTTTTCGCATCGGGGTTCTGACCGTTTTGTCCAAGAAACAGCCAACACGATTGGAGGGGACAAAACCCCGAATTTTGTCTCGCGTCGAATTTGCAAAAAGCCCTTATTTTCCTGTCGATTTCGCCCATCGCTGGCGAATTTCGTACCTGGGTTTTGTCTGACCAGTTCGTGTCATTTTGGACAAAACCCATTTTCAAGAGTTGAAAGTCGAGAGTCGAGAGTCGAGTGGAAAGGGTTGGTAGCATGGGCGTCCTCGACCGTGCGTCTCGGGTGCCATGCATGCATCGCGAAGCAGGGCAAGCATGATTGTGGCCTCTCTCACATGCCCACCCTGCTGCGCGATGTGGGCATGGCACCCCAAATTGAGAGTACAACACGCCACTTTCTGGTTCGTCTGTTATCGGGTTATGAACACATGTACACATGGCTCCGTTCTACCACACGGCGCGGCCAATTTCTACGGCAAAATTTGACCATCGTGCGTGTTTGCGTGTTGCCGAGCAAGGCGTCAATTGGCTGTCCCTGGCCACCCACCGGCCGCCCAGATTCACCAGCCGTCGCGCTGATAGGCCTGCGTGGTCGACGATGTCGCGCTAATCCACAAAAATGCCTGTCCCGTACCAGATACCATTGCCGCCGCGGCGGATATCGTAGCCATAGGCTCGGTGAGGCCGGCTTACGCCACGCCAATGGCCAGACGAGTGCCGCCAACTGGCGACACAGTCGATGCAGGAATCGATGAGTGATTGCCCCGGCCAACTCTCCGCACAGACTTCCGAAACGCTACCGCCGGCGATCGCGCCAAGCCGCTGCGAACGCGACGAAAAATTTTGGTGGCCCTGCTGTTTAACTTTTGCCTGATAAGAAGAATGTGCCGCGGCGCCCGTCGCTAACTCGCCGTGGAAGTGACCGGTCGTACTCTGAGGCGCTTCGGGATGCATCCGCACAGCCCAGATCATCGTCCGCTGCGACAGCGATCCGGGCGGCAGGTCGAGTGTCTCCGCAAGGCCCTCGATGTTCCAGCGATAGTATTTGCCGCTGGCATAAGGCAATACGCTCACAACATCGCGGTAGTGTGATGCATCGGGATTCGCAAGATCGACAAGCGCGAAACCAGCACCCCCTTTGAGTTCACGAAAGCCTTCGCAGTCAACCAGCCTGCGCTCGCGCCCGGCGACTTCCAACTCGGAGTCCAAAGAGACGCGGCACAGGACGACTTCGTCGAGTTGCGATTGCAGTTGTTCGCGATCGGCAATCGCCTGTTCGACGGACTGTTGAGTTTCGTTGTGATCGCTAGGCAGAAAGTTAATCAACAACATCCGCTGCTGCTGTTTGGCTTGATGGTAAGCGGTGCTGTAGTCGGTGTGCCAGGAAACGCCGCCGACGGTTATCTGCTGCGATATCGCTGCGGGCATCGACACCAAAAGGCTGACAGCCAAGACGATCCATCGGCTGCTGGCTGGAAAGTTGCTGCGCTGCGCGCGGCGAGATGGAAGTTGACAAAGGCTGTGCATCGCGAAGGGTACTCCAAACTCGAGAACAGTGACTGATTGACGCCAACTAGGTTGGCCCAATGACCCCCGACAATCAAGAGTCGGTGGGACCGTAGCTGCTGCCTTAGGTGCCGAAACACGACAGCCCAGCGCAAGACCAAGCGAGCATCACGAGACTGGGTTGGCTACCCCCGTCGTAATCGCAGCGCAGCGAAGCCGACCATTAACAGGGCACCGAGACAGACAGTGCTTGGCTCGGGCACGACCGATGGGTCGCGTGCTGCGAAGAGCCAGAGGCCGTCGTCACCGGAGAGGAGCATGTGGATTTGACCTTCCGACGAGGAAATGTCGGTAATGTAATCGAAGTCGATTGTGGAAAGTTCGGGGAAGAGGTCGCCGAGTGGAACGGAACGGTCACGTCCTGCTGGGTTGATGCCGGGGTAGTAGGCCAAAAAGTCGCGGACCAATGTATCCGGGTCGCTTGCCTCGACAACCACAAAGTCGGTTTCGGAAACGTGAACGCTACCGCCAAATGACATTCTGCCGATGGACTCATCTATGTTCATTTCGGTGGAACCGCCATAAACCACTGTGAACCAGTTTTCCGAATACCCGTAATTCAGCGATTGGTCATCCGACCTTTGTTTGACACCGCCTGGTTCTCCGAAGCTCCCTAAGATAGTTATTTCGCCAACTTGCGTGCGAAGTGCTGGCGCGCCTCCCGCAGTACCGGGAATTGTTGCGTCGCCGATCGCAACACCACTCGCAGTCATATCCGCCCCACTGAAGAAAAACTCACTAGCACCGGTGTTCACTATAGATCCGTCGTTCAACAGGATACGGCCACTGCTAATTCCACCTAACGTCGAATTGATCGCCCGAACACGACCGCCAAAGTTCCAAACAACTAGCGGATTTTGAAGATCACTTAGATCGAGCGCGACACCACCGCTAGAGCTGAATTGTTCACGGTCGAATGTTGCAGCAAAGACAAGCCGCCCCGTGTCGCTTTTTAGCACACGCGTTGTTTGGATCAAAGGGCCAAACCCACTTGGAGCAGGCACCAACACCGGTTGGACGCCAGCGGCATCGATAGGAAATACTCCTGCGCTAGTACTCGCGTAGGCCACCCCATCAATCACGGCAAATCTCGCACTACGATCCTCGTCGATGCGGATTTGTGTCAAGCCAAGCGGTGGCAGGGCGATGCTTGTCCTACACCAAAGCAGTCCGACAACGATAGCAACTGTTGTGGCAATGAATCGAAGCGACATCAAGGTCATTCCTGTGGCAGACAATATTTCAGCCTTCATCTTAATTCCACACCGGCCATTTAGCCAAGCGAATAGACCTAGCCCCTGGGGAACACCCGATTGAGACCAGCAAAATATCGCCGCGAAATCAGACCCATACAAAACAAAAGCGACCATCGACGAACTCCGCTTCGACTGCGTCTTGCACTTCACATTGCGAGTTGCCGCGCAACAGTTCGGCCACGTCGGGCGAAACAAGCAGTGTTTCGAGGTGCAACGTGTTGGGAATAATCACCCAGCCATGCTCTCCATTGGTGCCCGCGAGGTGATGAAATAACTCTTCGTCGTTTGTTACCACGGTATGAATATCGGCGCGACGCATGTCACCGGTGGCGCGGGTGTTGATGAGCGTCTTTTCCATGTTGATGGCGTCGTGCAGTCGTTGCGTGATGTAATCGGCGAGCCCCACGCCAATGGCGTTGCCTTGCGATTTTTCGGAAAGCTCGAGCGCGACAATCGTGCCAACGTGTGGCTTCGGCAGGTCTCCTTCGTCGTTGAGCCCGCGGCGGCCAATGACGTTGGTATCCATCCCGGTGCCGCTAAAGTTTTTGCCCATGGTGTTCACGATGAGGACGTTGATGTCGTCGACTGGAAGTCGCGCGAATAATTCTTCGTGTCGCTCGAGGAGCTGCGGTTCGCGCGCGGGAATATCGGCGGCAGCGACCGCGTGCAGTTCGCTCGTCTGGTCAAAGCCATCTTCGAGAATGGCGAGCCCCGCCCAAATCTTGCCGGTCGCCAGAACTTGCCGTCCCATTTCGATGAGATTCGCGCAGCGATCGGGAGCGAGGGCCTTGTGGAACGTTTCGGCTCCACCCAGTTTGCCCAGCCCAACGACCATCATCTTCGTCAGACCACTCGCGAGCGTGCCAGCGAAACAGGTGTGGAGCTTCACGCGGTTCACGATCAAGACTCCCGCCGATTCATAGGCATGCCGGTCCATATGAACGTCCCCCGTCGCGACATGTCCAACGACGACCGTTTCCATGCTCGAGCGAATCGGCATTCCGATGGCGGCTTCGTCGAAGCCTAGCGACTCGACCATCGCTCGTTGGCCTTCGGCCGTCGCGCCGTTGTGAGAGCCCATCGCAGGTACGGCAAACGGAGTCGCCCCCTGGTCGCGGAGCCAGTCGCCCGCTGTGTGCAGAATGGTCGCCAGGTTCGCGATACCACGACTCCCCACTGTGATAGCCACTTCGCCCTGAGGTACGTCGAGATTGAGCCCGTCGAGCTGTTGGCGAACCGTGCCCGCAACGTCGCTCAGCGGGTTGGAAACGAGCTGCTGGCGAACTTTGACGAACTTCATGGCGTCTTCCCACTGCGTGACGTGCCCGAGTGTAACGGGCTGGGGCTGTGCGGTTATTCCGCATATAATAGCAGGTTTACCGATTTTCCCCTACTCTCGCCACTGCGACGATTCATGCTGCAAACGATCATCGAAAACAAAAACGAAGACAAAACCGAACTACTCCAGTCGCTGATGGACGAGCGAATCCTGCTGCTCGACGGAGCCACCGGCACCCAGCTTCAACAGTACAAGCTGTCCGAAGCCGATGTACGGGGCGAACGGTTCGCCAATCATCACAAAGACCTGAAGAACTTCGGCGACATTCTTTGCCTGACCCATCCCGAGATTATCTTGGCGATTCATCGCCGCTATCTCGAAGCGGGGGCCGACATTATCGAGACCAATACCTTCGGCGCCAGCCCGGTGGGGATGCTCGATTTTGATTTCGCTGGCGCGGGAATCAACGCCGACGAATTGTGCCGCGAAATCAACATCGCCGCTGTGCGGCTAGCGAAGCAAGCATGTGAAGACTTTACTGCGAAGGATGCTTCTCGGCCCCGATTCTGTGCTGGCTCGATCGGCCCGACGAGCAAGCAGATGGCTATCTCGACCGATGTCGAAGACCCTAGCCGTCGCGATGTGAGTTTCAACGAAATGGTTGGGTCGTACTACACTCAAGTCGCCGCGCTGGTCGATGCGGGAGTCGATATTCTGTTGCCCGAGACAGTCATCGACACGCTTAATCTCAAGGCGTGTTTGTTTGCCATCGAGAAATACTTTGCCGAATCGGGCCATCGCGTGCCGGTGATGGTCTCGGGAACATTCGACAAAGGGGGGGCGACTTTCGTTTCGGGGCAATCTGTCGAAGCGTTTTGGCATTCGATTTCCCATTTCCCGATGCTGAGCGTGGGGATGAATTGTGCACTTGGACCCGACGTGATGCGGCCCCACATCGAGGCATTACAAAAGGTCGCCGACGTCCGCATCAGTTGCCACCCGAACGCTGGTCTACCGAACGAGATGGGAGAGTTCGACCTGGGGCCGGCCGCGATGGCCAAGCTCGTGGGTGACTACGCCGACCAGGGCTGGGTGAACATCGTCGGCGGCTGTTGCGGCACCGGGCCTGAGCACATTGCCGCCATGTCCGAAGTACTTCGCAAGTGCAAGCCTCACAAGCGAAGCGTGGCAGTCGCCAATCTCATGCTCAGTGGTACGCAGCCGTTGGAACTGCGTCCCGAGAGCAATTTTATGATGATTGGCGAGCGTACCAATGTGACCGGTAGCAAAAAGTTTGCCCGACTCATCAAGAACGAACTGTACGAAGAAGCGATCGAGGTCGCCCGCGACCAAGTCGTTGGCGGTGCAAACGTCATCGACATCAACATGGACGAAGGACTGCTCGACAGCGAGGCGGTGATGGTCAAATTCCTGCGGCTCATCGCCGGCGAGGGAGACATCGCCAGCGTGCCGGTGATGATCGACAGCAGCAAATGGTCGGTCATTGAAGCGGGACTTCAAGCAGTGCAAGGTAAGGCGATCGTCAATTCAATCAGCCTGAAGGATGGCGAAGAAGAATTCTTGCGTCGAGCGAAATTGTGCCGCAGCTACGGCGCCGCCGTCGTCGTGATGGCTTTCGATGAAGAGGGCCAGGCGGCTACCGAAGACGAGAAGGTGAGAATTTGCCAGCGGGCCTACAAACTGCTCGTGAGCGAAGTGCTGTTTCCTCCGCAAGACATTATTTTTGACCCTAATATCTTGACGGTCGCCACAGGCATCGAAGAACACAACAACTACGCCGTCGATTTCATCAATGCAGCCAAGCGAATTCGTGAGACGTGCCCCGGAGTCCACATCAGTGGCGGCGTGTCGAACATTTCGTTTTCGTTCCGCGGTAACGATCCGGTTCGCGAAGCGATGCACAGCGTTTTCCTTTACCACGCCATTCGCGCGGGAATGGATATGGGCATCGTCAACCCAAGCCAGCTTGTTATTTACGACGAGATCGAGCCGCAACTCAAGGAACTGGTCGAAGATGTGCTGCTCAATCGCCGCGACGACGCAACGGAGAGGCTCGTCGACTTCGCCGACAGCGTGAAAGGGCAGGGGGGCAAGGCGGCCGTTGTCGACGACGCATGGCGTAATGAATCGGTCGAGGCACGACTCAAGCACGCGATTATTAAGGGTGTCGTTAAACACATCGACGAAGACGCCGAAGAAGCCCGCCAGAAATATGCGAAATGCCTCGAGATCATCGAAGGCCCGCTCATGGACGGCATGAGCGTCGTCGGCGATTTGTTTGGCGCCGGCAAGATGTTTCTGCCCCAAGTGGTGAAGAGCGCTCGGGTGATGAAGAAAGCGGTTGCCTACTTGACTCCTTACATGGAAGCCGAGAAGCTCGCCGCCGGCGACGCGGCAACAAGTCGCGGCAAAGTGCTGATGGCGACCGTCAAGGGGGACGTTCACGACATCGGCAAAAATATCGTCGGCGTCGTGCTGGGGTGCAACAACTTCGAAGTGATTGACATTGGTGTCTTGTGCTCGTCGGAGAAGATTCTTGAAGAAGCCACCAAACATGGGGTCGACATCATTGGATTGTCGGGCCTCATCACGCCCAGTCTCGACGAAATGGTGCATGTCGCCAAAGAGATGCAGCGACTTGGCTTAACGACGCCATTGCTGATCGGGGGCGCAACCACGAGCGCCAAGCACACCGCCGTGCGAATCGCGCCGCACTACAAAGGGGGCGTGACGCATGTGCTCGATGCGTCGCGAAGCGTCGGCGTTGTCGAAAAACTGATGAACCCCGAAGCCCGTAAGAAATTCAACGCTGCAACACTAGTGGAACAAGAGAAGCTGCGTGCCGCTTTTACACAACGGCAAGACACCAACCTTATTCCCTACGCCGATGCAGTAGCCAAGCGGTTCACGTGCGACTGGGCGACGGTCGACATTCCGCAGCCATCGTTCACCGGTGTGCAGAACGTCGATTTGGGAAGCAACACCAAGTTACTCAAGACGCTCCGCGAATACATCGACTGGTCGCCGTTCTTTATGACCTACGAGCTGAAAGGGAAGTATCCGCGAATTTTCGAAGACGCGAACGTTGGTCCAGTCGCCCGCGAGTTGTTCGACGAGGCTCAGGTGATGCTCGATCGAATTATCGACGAAGAGTTGCTCACCGCGAAGGGCGTTTACGGATTTTGGCCCGCCGCAAGCGAAGGCGACGACATTGTTGTGTATGCCGATGATTCGCGGTCGAGCGAACTGGGCCGCTGCCACACGCTTCGACAACAGTGGAAGCGCAAAGGCCAAGACACGATGTACGCACTGGCAGACTTCGTCGCACCCGTCGGTAGTGATCGCAAAGACTATATTGGTGGTTTCGCAGTCACAGCAGGTTTGGGCTGCGACGAACTGGCGGGCGAATTCGAGCGCGATCACGATATGGTTAACTCGATTCTGGTGAAGGCGCTGGCCGATCGCCTAGCCGAGGCATTTGCGGAATATTTGCATTGCCAGGCACGTCACGAATGGGGATTTGGGCGCGACGAGAAATTGTCGCAGGCTGAGTTGATTGCTGAGCAATACCGCGGCATTCGCCCCGCGGCGGGCTACCCGGCCCAGCCCGACCACACCGAAAAGGCAACGCTGTGGCGATTACTCGACGTCGAGAAAAATACGGGCATCAAATTGACCGAAAGTTACGCCATGCACCCGGCCGCCAGTGTTTCGGGGCTCTACTTCGCTCACCCTGAAAGCCGTTACTTCGCTGTCGACCGGTTACTGAAAGACCAAGTCGAAGTCTACGCGAGGCGTAAAGGGATGAAAGTCGCCGAATTGGAGCGGTGGTTGTCGAGTAATTTGGGGTACGAGCCTTGAACATCGCCCCCACGTTCAGGCAGGCATCATCGCCATTTGCCGCTCGAGCCAAGGTTCGAGGTCATCAAAAATCTCCGCGACTTGCGGATCGAAGATGCGGCCGATTAGTAGGTCGGTCAGTCGCCCGCTGTGGTGGGGATGCTCACCAATAAATTTGCCGACGCGAAACTCGCCCGAGTAGAAGGCGTGAACCAGTTTGCGGACGCGCGCCGTCGCCTCTTTGAAACTTTCTGACCACGCACCGATCGTGGCGGCCGAGGTGTCCCCCGTCTGGAGACCTCGAACGACCGCATCGGCGGCGAGCTGGGCGCTCTTGAGCGCGAAGTAAACGCCCGACGAATAGACCGGATCGATGAAACCCCACGCGTCGCCGACCAGTACCCAGCCATCTCCGGCGGCCTGTTTGGTGAGGTACGAGAATTCTTTGGCGACACGAAGATCGTCGCAGGCCGTTGCACCGGCGACACGTTGTTCGACTCCTTCGCACTTGGCGAGTTCATCGGCAAAGACTTGCTCGGGCGTGCCACGCCCCTTAAGCAGATAAGAGTGGTCGCCAACGACTCCCACGCTAACGAGGTCGTTTGCCTGAGGGATGTACCAAAACCACGCTTGCTTATCGTTGGTGTGAAGGATGATGGTCTTTACGCCACCGCCACTCACTTCGCGGTTGGCCCCCCGATAATGCCGCCAAATGGCCGCTTTCTTGAGATCGGGATTGATTTGCTTAAGACCTCGCTTGTTGGCAATTAGCGACTGCTGGCCAGTCGCATCGATCACCACCTTTGCATTCACGGTTCGACGACCATCACCCGATTCGATGACAACCCCCGTCGCGCGATCATTGTCGAAGATAACGTCAACAACTCGGCACGCATCGCGACATTCCGCGCCATGATCGGCGGCATTGTCGAACAACATCTTGTCAAATTCGGCACGGTCGACATGCCAGGTATCGCTGCAATCGCGGGGGTCGTGATCGCGGAAGAAAAATGGGGCCGATTCGCGCCCGCTGTTACTAACGAACTGCACGCCCACTTTCTTTGAGAACTCGCTAGCGTTGAGTTTATCGAGCAATCCCAAACGCTCGAACACCCAATAGCTCTCGGGCATCAGCGATTCGCCCACGTGTGGTCGAGGCATTTTTTCGCGTTCAAGCAGCAGAGTCGAGAATCCCGCATCGGCGACTATCGTCGCTGCCGCCGATCCAGCGGGGCCACCGCCGATAACAATGCAATCGAACGAATCGTTGTTTTGAGTAACCATATGTTTCAGCCTGGGGACATTTTAGGCGCGAACAATTTCTAACAGGTCGACGCGAGGCTGGCCTGCGACGCGAATCACCGCAGTACGGCCATAAATCACCTCGCCGCTCTGCAAACCGAGATTTGTGCGAAGGACTTCACTAGGCTCAATCCGCCACAGTGCGAGCAACTCAACTTCTCTCAGCAAATTATTCTCAATGAGAATTCGGCCAAGCGGTGCCTCATGGGACTCGATCGCCTGGCGCACGGATGGCCGCAATCCGGCAAGATCGATTCTCATGATTCCAAATTGTACGATTCGGCCGTCGGAATGACGAGCGAGGAGACTATTGCGCGTATAGAAATCGGCACACGAGCACTCCGCAAGCACACACACGTTTACTGGTTCGCCGTGAAACTCTTCGAGCGACACGGTCATGTGATCGTGGTGCGAGAGGAGTCGCCGGTAGTCGGGCGGCAATTCGCGCGAATCAACAGCTTGAAATTTACCCAATTCGTCGATGTTGGCAAAAAACTTGCCAACCAATTCTTGCATCGGCGTGCGATACGTAGCCGATTGAGCGGCCGATAACGTGGCGGGACTCGGCATGGGGGCCTGCCGGGCGATGGTGGACGGGACCCTGTTAGAATAGCAACTTGGGCGGCCGGCGGCTACTTCGTGGTCCGCCGCAATGGCGGACCGTGATGAAATTCTGGCCACATCGCATTTTTGGCAACGGCTTCAAACAGGAACTCAACGCCCTTTCTGACAACGTTGTGGCCAGCCTGACGCGCGCCAGCGAGGAATAACACCACGTAGGCGGTGTGCGGCACAATGCCGCCAAAACTACCGTCGCCCGCCTGCAACTGCGAAAGCTCTGCGAGTGCAGTTGGAACGACGCGGTTGCGCGCCCGCCGTCGCCAGGGATTGCGGGTTGGCACACAGCGATGCATCGCCAAGCTAGCCGACAACAGTAAGGCACGGTCGCTGGCTTCAACTCGGCCCAAGTTTCCCCCTGCCTTTCGAGGATATTCGAGCGGTGACAATGGCACGCGATGCCACGGAATCTTATCGGCAAGTGCCAAATGGGCGAGTTGCGCGATTTCGATCGCCGAGGGAGTGTCGGTTGGGGTGGCGAGCTTTGCCAATCCGCCACGTTTTTCAATGAAATGCTTTGTGCGTGCGCCGACGTCACCGTTGCAGTTTGGAACTCCCGAAAGCTGGAACGCGGCAACGACGCTGAGCGTGTCGGCAACTGTCGAAGCGGCCCCCGCATGCGGCCCCCACCCTCCGTCGGCGTTTTGGCAGCGGGCGAGATTTTTGAGGCTATCGACCAACAGTTCGCTCAAGTCACCCTGATAGGCTTTGGTCAGCGAAAGCTCTTGGTCGCAGTTTGCGAGTTCAACGGCGTGCTGTTCAGCCATGACGAGAGCTGAAACAGCGACAGCAGTTACGCAAGGGGCCACCGCAGAAGCTTCGCGACTGGGCAGCCGGAATATCGTATCAGATTGATGGTGTCTCGATTCGGTAACACCGGACGCAAGGGGCGTCATACAAACTCTCTTGTCAAACTAGGGCGAACGACTGCCTCGACAACGTACCAAGTTGGACCTAATCGATGGGATAGGACCTGCTGTCAGTCTTTCGTTTCTCTCACAATGCTTTGTGAAGCCAGGCTTCGCAAGTGCCAGCCTCACCAGTAGGAGGCGAAATCGTAACGAACTCGTCCCGATATTGTCGAGTGGCCCCGCATGTCCCTCGGTGAGGGGGCCCACCGAGGGGGTTGACATCCGGGTTTTCCGCAAGTGCGCGTTGGCGACGGATTCAGGCACTAATAAAACCACCCAACACACAAGCACGGGTTAGTTCGGCGACCGAAGTAACGCCCAGTGTTTTGTAAATCTTGCTACGTCGAGCTTCGACAGTGCGGATACAGACACCTTGTTGTTTGGCGATCTGCTTATTGGGCACACCGTCGAGAACGGCCGACAAGACCTCGCGCTCCTTTTCGTTTAGTTGCTCGAGTTGTGTGGCAATTTCTTGACGCGATTGACGAGCTTCGTAATCGCGTTGGCTTTTCTCGACGCCGAGCCGTACTGATTCGCGAAGTTGGTGCTCGCTACATGGCTTGTCGAGTACCGTGAGAGCGCCGTGGCGCATCGCTTCGACGACCATCGGCGTTGTGGCGTAGGCCGTGACCACGACAGCGGGGCTCTGATCGCCCGCATCGTGAAGCCGCCGCAGTAGCGTGCTCCCGCTGATGCCGGGCAACCGATCGTCGACTAACAGCACGTGTGGCCCGTTGGGACGATAGGCATCGAGAAACGCCTCGGCGCTGGCGAAGCTGCTCACTTCATAGCCGGCCGGCGCGATTAGTTGTTCGAGTGCTTCGCGTGTACTCGCGTCGTCCTCGATAACGAAAACGGTGGGATTGGGGGTTGCGTTGGTTTGCACCATGACATGACTCCTCGCAGGACAGAGATGATAGAAAAGATTCCGGCAGGCCATAAACTAGCTGTGCCCATAGAATAGTACGGGTCAGCGAAGCGATTGGACGTTGCCTAAACCGGCAAATAACTGCACCTAGCCACACTCCCCATGTGGGTAGCCACACTCCGCGCTCGGTCGCGATGTGGCAGTCAACAACTTGATGACATAGGAACAATACCCGTGTGTCGCGGCGTGAACTTTCAATTCCCGAGATTGTCGGCTTCGACGACCATCCGAACGAGTTCGGCTAGCGAATCGGCTTCCATCTTTTGAAAAGAGATTTTGTCGGCGTACTTCGACAGTACGAACGCTTACGTCGAGCTCGTGGGCGATCTGTTTGTTCATTTCGCCGGCAACCATCCGATCGAGCACTTGTCGCTCCGCCACAGTGAGCGTCGCTAGTCGCTCGCGAACCTGGCGGACGCGTTCCTCTGACTTCCAGCGCTCGGCATCGTCGCGGAGCGCGCCCCGAATGGCGTCCCACAGCTCACCTTCGCGGCAAGGTTTCTCGAGCAAGGTAAACGCTCCCGCGCGCATCGCCCGAATTGTCACATTTGTGTCAGCGTAGCCAGTCAACACCACAACCGAAATGAGGCAACCCCGCTCGCGCAACGTTTCTTGCAATTCGAGACCGCTCATTCGCAACATCCGAACATCGGTCACCAAGCAGCCAGGGCGGTGACCATTGTAAGCAGCCAGAAACTCCTCGGCCGACGAGTAGGTGATGGCTTCGATACCCATCTCGGCCACGAGCGCGGCAACTGACGCGGCCGCCACGGGGTCGTCGTCGACAATATAAACTCGGTCGATGATGTCGCTCACATCGGTACACTTTCGTGAGGAAGTTCGATGGTAAATGTCATTCCGCCCTCATCGTTCTTGTCGGCTCTAATACTACCATGATGGGCTTCGACAATCGACTTACAGATGGCCAGCCCCATCCCCATGCCGTCTTCCTTGGTGGTCACAAACGAGTCGAACAGTGTGTAATGATCGATGTTGGCCGGCGGTCCAGTGCCGTTGTCGATTACCGCTAATTCGACGGAGTCTTCAAGTTCCCGAGTCCGAAGGGTTACGCGTGGCATTTCGTCGGCTATTCCTTCAACCGACTGCAACGCATTCCTCAGCAGATTCACGACGACTTGCTGAATCTGAATTGGGTCGCCCAAGATTTTCGGTAATGCCTCGTCGAAATCAAAAGCAATCCGCACACCGGGACGTTTCATGGTAACTGACTGCAGTTCGGCCGCTTCGCGAATCACGCCGTTCAGGTCGAACTTCTGCAAGTTCGCTTTTCGCGGGCGGCAAAAGTCTCGCATCCGACGAATGATTTCAGCCGCCCGGTGAATCTGTTCGTCCACTTGCACCAGCATTGCCTTAGCGCGGACACACGCGTCTTCGTCGCCGCTGCTGATCGCCCGGCGGCTGGCGGCCGCGAAAGTGGCGGCCGCATGCAGCGGCTGGTTGATTTCGTGGGCGACACCGGCGACAACCTCGCCCATCGTCGCGAGTCGCGCTAGGTGCTTCAGTTGTTCCTGCAGCTTTTGAATTCGCTCGGCATCTTCGACCTCGCTGGTGATGTCGCGGTTTACCCCCACCATTCTCAGCGGCCGGCCCGCGTCATCGCGCTCGATGACTTTGCCAATCGAATGGAGCCAATGGTATTTGCCGGCGGAATCCTGCATGCGATATTCGCTCGTGTACTGTTCGGTGCCACCATTCAAGTGGTCGTTGAGCACCTCCCGAACGGCGGCAAGGTCATCGGGATGAATACTTCCTTCCCAGTCCGAACGTCGACGAAAGTGGCTTTCGTCGGGTGAACCATAGGTGCGCAACCAAGCATCGTTCACGTAAACAAGCCCGGTCAGTAAGTCCCAATCGAAATAACAAGCAGCTATGACATCGACAACTTGGCCAAGTCGTTCTTCGCTCGCGGCGAGCTCCATCTCGGCCGTGCGATGCTCGATAGTGTGGACAAATATTTCACCCAATAACCGCAACAGCGCGATCGAATCGGCCGATAGCTGGCGATACTCGTGCTTTGTCGAAAGGCCGAAGAAACCCTTGAGTTTTCCGTCGTCGACCACGGGGATATTGATGAACGATTTGACGCCGAATGCGTGAAAATCTTGGTAGGCTTTGTCGGCCTCCGGAGGAAGATCGTCGATTCTCGGCACCCACAGCACTTCGCCTCGTCGAAGCTGGCTCGACGCCCACGGGAATTCATTGACATCGATATCGGTTAACCCGGGTGGAAACTCATCCATCTGCGGCGCCGACCACACGCTATGGGCGATCGCCCGCTGGCGGCTGTCGTCGATCAAGAAGAGGAAGGCTCGGTCAAAGCGGGTAAATTCCGCAACTTGTTTCAGTCCCTCCATTAATCCGGTCTCTGCCGCAGTCAGCGGAGACTTGATGAAATTGCTACTAATGTCGACCAACAGGGCTTCGAGTTTACGCAAGTATTCGATTCGCTCGTTATTGACTCGCTCGTCGGTGATGTCGCGCCCCACGCTCTGGTATTCGACAACCGTCCCGTTAGGGGCAAAGATTGCGCGATCGGACCACTCGACCCACCGCAACTCGCCATCGCCCCTTAGCATTCGGCGACGGTCTTTCGAAACGGGGTTCGCAGGCGTTAGTCGCCGCAGTTTCCGCTTGAATTTTGCTAAGTCGGCAGCGTCGATTAGTGACCACAACGGCTCGCTCAACAGTTGTTCACGAGTGCGGCCCGCAAACCGGCAGACAGCTTTGTTGATCAACGTCGCGACGCCATCGGGGCGCCAACGCATGATGTATTCATCTTGATCTTCGATGAGCTGGCGATAGAGCTGTTCGCTCTTGGCTCGCGCCGACTCGGTATGGGCACGATTGAGTAGGTTGACAAAGATCGACGCCAGTACGTTGAGTAAGTGTTGCGTATGATTGAGCCAAGGGCCGACCGTTCCAAGGCAAGCGAGCCCGATATAGCCAAGAAAATGGTCCCCCGTCCGCATCGGTACATAGATGAACCGAGTCAGGCCGAGTTGCACGAATAGCTCTCGTAAGCTACCCGACTCGGTCGGCAGATCGCTTAGCTGGGCGACGGCAATTGTCTTGCCGGCGCTTAGCCGATCGTATCCCCACTGAGAGATCGCAACGGGAATGCGAGGTGTCTTATCGGCGAACGATAGCGAACTGTCACGTTGCCATTCGTAAATCAGTTTGGCTGTCGTGTGATCGCTGTCGAGCAGATACATAAAGCTGCGGTCGACACCTAGATATTGGCCCACTCGCTGCAGTGCATCGGATATGTGGCGGTCGATCTCTCTTGTCGGCGAATTAATGAACCGAGTGCTCAGTTCTACAAGCAGAGCCAATAGCCCTGGATCACTACCGCCACGTAGCGCTGGAAGCAGCCAGGCGCTTTCGTCGGCTAGTGTTTCGATTGGCTGTGGCTGGAGCTCCGACATCGAACTCACTTTAACATTTGGAATAGCGACCGACCGCTATTCTAGACGATCTCCTTCGACGCCGCCTTGTGAAAGAGCGAGCGATAGACGGGCAAGCCCGACAGCCTCATGCGACGCTCGAAATGGGTGCGGTAATCGAGATGATGGTCAGCCGGCCGAGCATCGACGGCCTGTGGTCCGACCAACTGCGGAAAATCCTCGAGCAACTCCATCGTCACCCCAAAGTACTCGTCGACATCGGTCCAAAAGTGTAGCGCACCACCAGCGATCAGTTTCTGCTCGATCTGACTAACAAAATCGGGGTTCATGACGCGGCGCTTGCGATGCCGTTTTTTCCACCACGGATCGGGAAAATAAACGTGTACCGCCGCGAGCGATGCGTCAGGAATCAGCTCGCGAAAAACTCGCTGGGCGTCGCCGCTAACCATCACGGCGTTTTCACGCCGCTCCTTGGCGAGCTTGGCTGCCGCTAGCCGGGCGTAGCGGTGGGCGATTTCGATACCAAGAAAGTTGCGGTCGGAATGTTCGCCTGAGGCCGTTTGCATGAAGAGCCCCTTGCCGCTGCCGACTTCGATTTCCAGTGGCTGCGACCGCTCGAATAAGGCGGCTTCGTCCCAGGGGTTTGGCAAGTCGTCGAACGACTTTAGGTGTCGCGACAGGTCGAGCTGTGGATCAACACGTTTGACAGCGCGGCGGCCCATAACAACGACAAACTGTTAGCGAAAGCGGGGGTCGGAAAAGTCTTGAAACGGACTGTCGTCGTCGAGGTGACGCAAATCGCGACGGTCTGGCTGTGGCGGCTGCGCTGGCTGTGGCTGCTCTTTCGGGCCGACCGTCGACGCCTTGCCGCCGCTGAAATCGAATTGCTCATTCACTTCACCCCGCCAATCGGTGTCCGTCGGATCGCTACCGATCGATAGCAGCGGCATGATGCACGCCCCGGCGACGAATCCTCCAATATGTGCCCAATGGGCGACCCCAGCTTCCATTGGCATCTGTAGCACAGCGAAGCCCATCACCGTCTCAAATATCAGCCACACCCCCAAAACCACCAATGCTGGCATGTCCAGTAGCAGCGGAATGCCAACGAAGACGAGGGTTTTGACTTTTGCCCAAGGGAATGTGATCGCATAAGCACCGAGTGTCGCAGCGACCGCACCGCTGGCACCCACCATCGGTGTTTCGCTCACGGGATTGGTGGTCCACTGGGCGAGCGTCGACAATACCCCGCCGAGCAAGTAAAAGGCGATGAAGACAATGTGCCCTAGGCGATCTTCGATGTTATTGCCAAAAATCCATAACATCCACATATTCGAGATTAGGTGAAACCAGCCACCATGCAAAAACATCATGGTCAGCAGTGTTAAGAAGACCGCGCCAGAATCAGTCGAGAGTTGCACTTGAACCGTTCGCGGAGCCGGAGCCGGCGGTGGAAATCGCTGTTGCCGGAACCGCCGCTGTTGCGGTGGGTTTTGTGCGCCATCGAGTTCGACCGTCACGACCAGTGGCTGGGGATTGTCGAGACGCGTCAGCCGATTTGAAATGAAGCCCCGTTCGCAAATCACCTTGACGGCCGTCACGTCGGTCAACTGGCTCATCTTCCACTGAACCAAAACGTTGAGCAAGATAAACAGAATCGTGAAGACCGGCATCCGCTTCGTCGGGTTGTGGTCGTAAAGCGGGAACATGATGGCGGGAGATCGGAGCGTCGGGCGGGTGAAGCAATCATCGGGCAACTATGCCACGGCGTTGCTGTGTGAATGGGATGCGAGCCAACGGTCCGACCTGGAGGCGTGCGTCGATTGGATTCTGGCTCGTAGCGACTAGCCTCTGGCTCTCAGCATTTCAATGCGAATGGGAACGCCGCGAATTTCGCCTTCGCAAGCGACCTCGGAATTCACCAAGCACTGGAATCTACAGCGTACCATAGCCGACGGGCGGACGGCGAGTTTTTGTGCGACGATGACAAGGCGATCACCGGGAAAGACCATTTCGCGAAACCGCACGTTGTCGAGACCACCAAAGCCGATCATCTCGGCTTTCATTAGATCGTGGCGCATCACATGGTAGGTACACAGCTGTGCTGCCGCTTCGCACATCAATACCCCCGGCATTAGCGGGAGGCCCGGCATGTGTCCACGGATCCAGAATTCTTCTTCGGTAAGGTCCTTGAACCCGCCGACGATGCCCGTCACGCGATCATCGTGAAAGATGCCGTCGAGCTGCAGCATCTCGAATCGCTGCGGCAAGTACCGCAAGAGTTCGTCTTGATCGGCGACGATCTTCGAGCAGTCAATCGTCGCCGGATCGATGATGAAGTCTTTGTCCACCACGCCGAGCCCCTGGTCTGGTTTCACCCTTAAATAGGCGAGTCACAAGTCGACGAACCGATTAGGTCTTGACTTTCTGTCGGCGTTGCTTGCGGGGCCGACTGCAAGCTGGTCGCTTGCCGTGGTTGGCTTTTTTAACTTTACGACCTGGTTTGGCCATCGGACGCTTCTCCCTGAGGACACCCCCCAAGTGTGGGGAGACGCTAGTTTGTGATTTCGAGTGAGAAAGTATAGCAATAGCAGCGGCCCCGGTGAAGCCGGGGAGCGTCGCAGCTTGGGCATGAAGCCAAGCTCACGCAGCCTTCCGCCGGGGCGCGGTTTTTTTCTTGCGACTGACGAAGGCGATCAATCGTGGCGACGACTTACGCGCTACGAAGCGTCGCGAAACCCAGGCCAATAGCAACGTGAATAGCATCAGACCGATTACCCACAGCGCGAGACCCCCCAACAGCTTGGCCACGTGTCCCTGCAACATGATTGCCCGCACCAGCGAAGAGATCGCTAGAATCACGAACACAAATGTCGCAACTTTTGATCGCACATCCATTCGGTCGACTCCACGAGACGCCTGTTTGGGGAGCGAAACCGCGGCAAAATTAGAAGACGCGCGTGGCGGCGGCAAGGGCAATTTCGCGGTGTTTGAAATCGCGCTATTCCATTCACTGGAATTCGTGGTCAGCGCCGGGGAATTTGCCGCTGCGGACTTCGTCGCAGAATCCGGCGACCGCACTGACAACTTGCTCGCCAAGATTGGCATAGCGCTTCACGAATTTGGGCACGTAGCCGGAGTGCATGCCGAGCAGATCGTGTGTCACGAGGACTTGTCCATCGCAGTCGCCGCCAGCCCCGATGCCAATGGTGGGAATCTCGATCGAGGCCGAAATTTCGCGAGCGATGTCGCTCGGCACACACTCCAGTACCATCGCGAACGCCCCGGCACCGGCGGCCGCTTGGGCGTCGGCCATCAGCCGCTCGCGATCGCGTTGCACGCGATAGCCGCCGAGCGTGTGAACGCTTTGTGGACCGAGACCACAGTGGGCCATCACGGGAATGCCCGCGCGCGTGAGCGAGGCGATCGTATCAGCCTGTTCGACTCCCCCTTCGAGTTTGACCGCTTGAACGCGAGCCTGTTTCATGATCTTGCCGGCCGCCTCGACGACAGCGTGGCGACCCAGGTGATGGATGGGAAAGGGCAAATCGACAATCACCAGAGCCCGCTTGACCGCCCGCCCCACCATCTCGGCGTGGTAGATCATTTGCTCGAGCGTCACCGGCAGCGTCGTTTCGTGTCCCTGAACCACCATCGCGAGACTGTCGCCGACGAGAATGCCATCGACACCGGCTGAGTCGATCATTCGAGCCGTTGGATAGTCATAAGCCGTAAGTATCGCGAGCTTTTCGCCCCGCTTTTTCTTAGCGGCGAACGCAGGTGCAGTGACGCGAGGCGCTGGGGGCATATCGGAGAAATTCGTGATAAAGTGTTGAAACAAGGGGCACGCTGCCTGTACTCTAATAGTACCCGCAGGGTGACTGATAGATTAGCCCGCACGACAGTTTCGCAACGGCGCTAGCGCAGCCCCTCCATCCTCTGTCAATTTTGCGAGAGTCATTTTGATGATCCGTTGTCTTTCGAGTTCGCTCGCCGCGATGGTGGCGATCATATGTTTGTCGCCTTCGGCCTCCGCTGATTTTCCGAAGAACATCAAAACGCTTGGCAAAGTTCACTCGTTCAATACCGAGCAATTGAACGTCGTCACCGTGGCGAATGAAGGCTGGGTCTTTAAACTCAACGAAAAGTCGGTTGTCAGTTACAAGGCCGAGGGTGGCCCCGAGTTGATGATACCAAAACTAGCGGTGAAGTTTCGCTGTAAGATCGACAATCGCGGCAATATTGTCGAGCCGGTCGACACGATAATCGTCTTCACTCCCAAGCAATTTTTTCAACCCGTTATCGACGTGGCTCCTCCCGAAGAGGATCTAAGCGAGAACGGGGACCAGAAAGAGGCCGAAGCGCCGGAACCCGCCGCCGAGAGCTTCGACGCCGCTTTGGCCGATGCCGAAGAGCCAGTTGGACAACCGAGCCGCAACGGTGGCGCTCAAACGGACACGGACGATGGTGTCGAGTATCAGGTAATTGGCGCGCTCGTTAGCTACCGTCGCGGCAAGATGGTCGTCGATTGCGGTGAGGCGGGTAAATTACGAGGTGAGTTGAGCGAAGACGCGGCCGTCACCGTCGAACTCGAGGGGCTCCCGGCGCTTAAAGCCGCCAAGGCGGGCGACACAGTGTACGCCGAGGGGTATAGTGGAACCCCCGGGCAGGCTAATGCCCGCAAAGTCGAAATCACCATGGGTCCACCCGAAGAAGACAAAAAACGGTCGAAGCCAAGCCGCACAAGCGATAAGTCCGGTAAAGCTGGCGAGCCGGCAGTTGAAAACCCGGGCTTTGCCGAGTGACATTGGACAGCAGGCCCGTTGCGGTAATAATCTTTAGTTAGCCAACCACTTGGCTCCATATCCACGAGTTTTTCGGAGTCTCACGCGATGAATCCCGCCGATTTTCAAGCCCAAAATCCTTATGCCTCGTTCGGCTCGATCGCCGCTCAAGCTCCGGCCGACGCTCGCATGGCGTTTCTGAAGCGAACCTACACCCATCTGGCGCTCGCCATCTACGCTCTGGTCGGCATCGTTTTCTGCCTGTTTCAGATACCGGGCATCGATGGACTGATGCAACAGTTGTTCGCCTCCCGCTGGGGTTGGCTCCTCGTCCTCGGTGCCTTTATGCTCGTCGGACGATTGGCCGAAAGCTGGGCGAGTTCGACGACTTCGATCAAGACGCAGTACCTGGGGCTGATTACTTATGTGTTTGCTCAGGCAGTGATCATGATGCCGCTGCTGTGGGTCGCGAATCAGTTCGCCACCAACATTGGTGGCGGTGTCACAGCGAGTCCGATTCTAGTCGCAGGTGTATTGACGCTTGTGCTCTTCAGTGGTCTTACTGCAACCGTGCTTCTCACCAAGAAGGACTTTTCGTTCCTCGGCCCCGCGCTTTCGATCGTAGGGCTGGTCGCGATGGCACTTGTCTTGATCTCTGCGTTTGGTTTCATGAACCTCGGCATCTTCTTCTCAGCCGCCATGGTTGTCTTGGCCAGCGGTTACACGCTGTATTATACTTCGCAGATCCTGCTCCACTATCGCACTGACCAGCACGTCGCGGCGTCGCTCGCTCTGTTCGCATCGGTCGCGCTGATGTTTTGGTACATCCTGCAAATTGTGCTGCGGTTCTCGAGCAGAGAATAGAGACAAAGTCTTTGCCCGAGCAACTCACCGAGTTGCGATTTCTGTGGTTTTCGGTCAATTTCTCAGCCCCGATCAAAATTGGTCGGGGCTATTTTTTTCGCCTCGATTCTTTGCGCTAACATTCTCTAAGCTGCGATGAATTTCCGCCTCGTCACCTACAACATTCACAAGGGGATCGGCGGCGTCGATCGTCGCTATCAGCCTGAGCGCATCGTCGAAGTCTTACAGCACTACAAACCAGACATCGCGTTGCTACAAGAAGTCGACGATGGTGTGAAACGCTCTAGCCACCACTGCCAGGTCGACCTATTTGCCGAAGCACTTGAAATGCCCCATCGTGGCTACCAGCGAAACGTCCGCGTTCGCCAGGGACATTACGGCAACGCCACGCTGAGCCGATTTCCCATTGCCGAGACTGTCGAGATTGACTTGTCGATGCGGCTTAAGAAAAAGCGTGGTGCCCTGTTGACTGTCATGCGGGTCGAACACGAGCATCACTTGCGGTCGTTAGTGATAGCCAATGCGCACCTTGGACTCGCTGGATTCGAGCGTAAGTGGCAACTCCGCCAGTTGCTCGCCCACGACGAAATTGCCCATCGCCACGCGGCGACGCCGCTGGTGTTGGCGGGCGATTTCAACGATATTTACGCCACCCTCGGACCGAAGGTCCTTGGCCCACTAGGTTACGCGCCCGCCGGCCGCACCGTGCGTACCTTTCCGGCCCGGCTGCCACTGCGACCGCTCGACCGTGTATTCTATCGCGGGGCGCTCGCATCGACACATGCATTCGCGGGCCACTTTCAGACAGCCCGTGACGCTTCCGACCACTTGCCTCTGGTGGTCGACTTTCAATTTCTCGATGAGTAACTGCGGCAAATGACAGATTCGACCCTGATTCTCGGTCTCATTCAACCGAGCTTCTTCGCGTTGTTGGTCGTGTTCGCCGGCTTGGCGGTGCAAGTCGGGCTCGCCGTGCGGGTCATCATGCGCCGGCGTGGCGTGGGAGAGTCGCTGGCGTGGATTTTCCTGGTATTAATTTTGCCGATTGGCGGTCCGTTGCTGTATTTGTTGTTTGGCGAATTACGGCTTGGTAGCCGCCGAGCTCGCCGATTCGCCGAGCTACAGAAGCCAGTGGTCGCGTTGCTCGAAGGGCTCCAAGAACAAGCGACCGCCACCGGTGCCTTGCTCAATGAGAAGACAGCACCGCTAACACGACTCGCCGCCAAAGCGCTCGGTGTGCCCGTCTTGCCCGGCAATCACTTAGAGTTACTCGATGACTGGCAACACGTCTTTGACCGTCTCATCGCCGACATCGACGCGGCCACTCATCATTGCCATCTCGAGTTCTACATTATTCAGCCCGGCGGACGGGTCGACGAGGTGTTTGCGGCACTCCAGCGCGCAGCCGAGCGTGGTGTCGCCTGCCGGCTGCTCGCCGATGCTGTCGGCAGCCGCCCCTTCTTGCGCGGCAAGCTTGTCGACGAATTACGCAAAAAGGGCATCGAAGTTGTGTTCGCGTTGCCCGGCGGATTCATCCGCATGTGGTTCGTCCGCTTCGATCTGCGGCTTCACCGCAAGATCGTCATCATCGACGGCGTCACTGCCTATACTGGCAGCCTCAACCTCGTCGACCCCCGCTACTTCAAACAAGACTCGGGGGTCGGCCAATGGATCGATGCAATGGCCCGCATCACCGGCCCAGCGGTCGACGCTCTGGCCATCACGTTCTTGGCCGATTGGTACGTCGAATCGCAATGCTCGGCCGAGGAACTTCGCGAGAAGGCGACAACTCCGTTTTGCGAAGAAACCGGCAACTCACTTGTTCAGGCAATGCCCTCTGGCCCCGATGTGTTCGAAGAAGCGGTCGACCAAGTGCTCGTCGCCGCCGTCTATGCGGCGCAACGAGAGCTAATTCTGACGACCCCCTATTTCGTGCCAAACGAGGCATTGATGACCGCCCTCGAAACGGCCGCCCGTCGTGGTGTCGAAGTCACGCTTATTCTGCCAGCGCGAGTCGACTCGTTTCTGGTTCGCTACGCCACCGGCGCATTCCAGCACGATCTGCTCGAAGCGGGCATTCGTGTCGCGCGATTTAACGGCGGGCTGCTACATACCAAAAGTGTGACGATCGACGGCGAAATCTCGCTGTTTGGTTCGCTCAACCTCGACGAACGAAGTTTTTACCTCAACTTCGAAATCACCTTGGCGGTTTACGACTCGACATTCACCGGTGAACTCCGCGCGCTTCAGCACCGATATCTCGACGACTGCGACGACCTAACCGTCGACGACCTCGCCAAGCGGCGGTTTCACAAGCGGTTCATCGAAAACCTCGCGCGGTTGTTTGGGCCTGTCTTGTAACGGTCGATGCGCTTCAAACCAAAAAATAGCCACTCAACCCTGTCCAAGGCGCACACTCCGCTTGCAATTGTTCGCACTCTCGCCGAGCCTCTTCCCACGTATCACAATCGTTGGCGTAGCCAAACACCAGCAGTGGAAACGGCGGCGGCTTGTCGATCAAATCTGCAAGCCTGAATTCTTCGAGCACGACACCTGCGACTTGAGCCCAGTCGGACGGCGGTATCACTTCGTCGCAAATGGTCATTCCATAGAGCGGACCCGGAGCGAGCGGCTTGGCCGCGAGCGGAAGGCAGTCGATGCCGAGCATGACAACCAACACCGCTGGACAGGCGGCCAGTCGCTGGACGTAATCATGATCCAAGCTGCTCTGTGATTCTTCGACCATCACCACCAGCGGCATACCAAGCCGCGCGGCTTGCCAACAGAAGTCGATTGACGGATCCTCGACGACCAGCGTTAACTTCTGGTCGCGAAGCGTGGGCCAATCATCCATTTCGATCAAGCCAGCGTCGCATCGAGCACCTCGCAGCACAGTCACACGGCCTTCGCATCTCAGCGTGCTTTTATCCGCCCGCCAATCGCGCAAACCAACAACTGCGATTAATTGGTCGCTCGCGTTTCGTAGTTCGTAGAGAAATGGCAACTCGCTCGACCAATAACAGGGGTCGTTGACGACGACCGATTGCGCGATGGCCGAATCAGTTTCGTGCGTCGTCAATTTCCAGCGAGCGGATAGTGTGCTCGAATATTCGCAGATTGGGCCGACTAGGTTTGTCGGCAGGTCCTCGACGGGCCAGTCGCGTGGCCAGTCGCGTGGCCATTCGATTCGCAGCGTCGCCCGCAGGCTCCCTTCGGGCATCGTAATCACGTGGTTGGGGGTCATGCGTGCTCACTCGCGCGTCGAAAGTAGTCGGCCAAAACTCGTCCCGTTGCCGACTCCGCGCATGCGGCCACGTCGCGAGGCGTGCCAGTCGCTACAACGCGGCCTCCTCGATCGGCAGGGCCGGGGCCGAGGTCGATAATGTGGTCGGCGGCGAGAATCACTTGAACATTGTGTTCGACAATCACCAGCGAATGCCCCACGTCGACGAGTGCCGATAGGCAATCGATTAACTTAGCGACATCAGAAAAGTGGAGTCCCACCGAAGGTTCGTCGAAAATAAACAGCGTCCGCCCGCGATGTTTCTCGTTCAAGAAACTAGCCAGCTTGAGTCGTTGTGACTCGCCCCCCGAAAGCGTATTGGCCGATTGACCGAGTGGCAGATAGTCGAGCCCCACGTCGACGAGCGACTTGAGCCGGGCCTGTAGTTTGTTCTCGCCGCGAAAAAAGCGAAAAGCTTCGTAGACGGTCATCTCGAGGATCTCGGCGATATTACGCCCGCGATAGCGTACGTCGAGCACATCAGAGCGATACCGCCGCCCGCCACACTCGCTGCACGTCATGTACACGTCGGCCATGAAGTGCATGTCGATGGCGACTTGGCCCGCCCCTTGGCATTGCTCGCAGCGGCCACCGGCGACATTAAAGCTGAAGTGGCCCGGCCCAAAACCACGCGACTTCGCCTCGGGCAAATCGGCGAGCAAAGCACGAATTGCGTCGAACGCTTTGATGTATGTCACTGGGTTCGACCGAGGCGACTTGGCGACCGGGGATTGGTCCATTCGCACGACCTGTTCAATTAGCGACGAGCCAAGCAAGTCAGCATAGGGCAGGGGGGGCTCGTCGCTCGTTTCGCCGCTGGCCAGTTGGGCCCCGACAGCAGGAGAGAGTGTGCCATCGACGAGCGAGGTCTTGCCCGCACCACTCACGCCCGTCACGACACACAACACGCCCAGCGGAAACTCGACATCGATATGCTTGAGGTTATGGCCTGATGCACCGAGCAGTTGTAAACGCCCGTTCGGTTGCCGCGGCGTATGACTCGTCGACACCATTTCGCGGCGGCCGGAAAGCCAGTCGCCGGTACCGCTACTGGTGTTTGCGGCCATCGCGGCCGGCGTCGACTCGCACACGATCGCGCCCCCTTCGAGCCCGGCGCGAGGTCCAAACTCCACGGCCCAATCGGCCGCTCGAAGTACCGACTCTTCGTGTTCGACGACGACGACGGTGTTGCCCCTATCGCGGAGCGACTCCATCGCCGCCACGAGCGCAGGGGTATCGCTGCGATGCAGCCCCGCAGTCGGTTCGTCGAGGACGTAGAGCATGTCGACGAGCGTCGAACCAAGCGAAGTGGTCATCGCGACCCGCTGGAGTTCTCCCGTACTGAGCGTGCGTAGCGGGCGACTGAGTTCGAGGTAGCCAACGCCGACCATTTGCAGGTAAAGGAGCCTTGAAGCAATTTGGTCGATCAATCCGCCAGCCAGTTGTTGTTGCCAATCGGGTAACTGTAAATTGCCGAAAAACTCGATGGCGGCGTCGATCGACAATTCCTGGAGTGCTGCCACGTTCCGTCCAGCCAGCGTGTAGCCGAGCGATTCGATGCGGAGTCGGCTACCTTGGCACTCGGGGCACCTGTGGTAATTTCGCCAGCGACTGGCAAAGACTCGCAAATGCATTTTGTACTTGCGGGCGTCGAGCCAGTGAAAGAATCCCGCGAGCCCGCCAAAATCGCGCTCGGCAACGCCGTTCCAGACGACCGCGCGTTCCGCTTCGTTGAGTTCGAAATACGGGACATCGAGTCGAACATCGAAATCGCCAGCGAGTGCGATCAGTTCGTCGAGTTCGTGTGCGTAGGCAGGTGTGTTCCACGGCGCGATGGCTCCCCCGCGAAGCGACTTAGTCGTGTCGGGCACAACGAGCGACTCGTCGACATCCGCAACACTGCCGAACCCTTCGCAGGTCGCACAAGCACCCAGCGGACTATTGAAGTCGAACAACCGTTGTTCGGGCCCAGGGAGTTCTAGTCCACACGATTGGCATAGGCGCACTCGGCTAAATCGAAGCTTCTTAAACGGGCGGCCATCGATTTCGACCAAACCGCTCAACTCGTCTTCAACGAATACAAAGGCTGTCGACTCTCCACATTCGAAAGCCGTTTCGAGCGATTCGACTATTCGGTGCGATTCGCTTGTGCCGCGTACGCGGTCGATGACAATGTAACAGGGCTCGTCTGTTTCGAGTTCGTTCCAATTCGTGGTGGCGAGGTCAAGCATACGCGTACCGACAACCCCCCTCACGAAACCGCGCTCGCGCCAATCGGCAGCCCATTCGGTGGGCGATTGATCGGCTTCGGGATGGTCGCTGATTGCCATAATCATGCGAGCTTCGCCCGCAATCGTGGCGAGCTTGTGGGCGGCCGTCTCGGGCGAGTCGCATTCGATGGTGGTCCCACAACGGGGACAATGCAGCTCGTGAACACTCGCCAGCAACATCTGCAAATAGACACCGATTTCACTGATGGTCGCGACTGTCGACCGATTTGATCGCGGCGCATCGTGCCGCGTGAGCGCGACGGCCGGCGGAATGCCCTCGATTGAGTCGACTGGTGGCTTGTCAAGTTGGTCGAGGAACTGCCGCGTGTAGGCGCTGAATGTTTCGACGAATCGCCTTTGCCCCTCGGCATAGAGCGTATCGAGCGCCATGCTCGTCTTGCCGCTCCCCGAAACTCCACAGAAAACTGTCAGCAGTCCACGCGGCACGTCGAGATCGACATTCTTCAGATTATGAGTCCGTGCGCCACGCACCCGAATCGCTTCGCGGGCGTTTCCGGGTATTGAGGGGCGAATTGCGGTCATCGAACAGGGGCATTCCAAGGCCGGCTCTGTGACGGTTATGACAGTTCCGTAGTCTAACGAGTTTGTGGGCAAAACGTACAGCGGTGCAAAACATGTTCACCAGCGGTTCATAACCGATGTATTGCGGTCGCCCGTTTCGAAAAGGTCAAAAAAAGTTCACCCAGCACCATGACAAGTCGATTTCAAAGCGCTATACTCGACGTCGATTTGGAAGTCACTGCGGGGACCAACTCATGCCGGTGGGCAATCGTTACAGCATGGTGCAGCCAACGAGCGATTCAGTTCGAAGGAATCCTTACGTCATCGTTTTGGCGTGCCTCGCGGCCGCGTTTTTGGTCACGGCGGCGTTCTATTGCGGCTCGCTATTGAGCGGTTATTTAGAAGCTCAATCGTCGAATGCGGAATCGACCTTCGCACAACGGTGGCAGTTTTTTACGATTGCATTGCTTGTGGTGGAACTGGTCGGTATGATCACAGCAACGGTCGCGGCGGCGAATTTCGAAGATGCCGCTCAGGCACGTTTCGATGCCTCGACCGCGCGTGGTGACATCTAGTCGCTCGCCCCCTCGCGCTCGCTAAATTGTCGCGCCCATGCCGAAGCTTTCCATTGACGATGCGAGGCAACGTGTGCAGACGTTGCGCGAGCAGATCCGGCGGCACGACTACGACTATTATGTCGCCGCGCGGCCCACAATCGCTGACGTCGACTACGATAAACTGCTGAGCGAGCTCGTCGACTTAGAAAGTCAATTTCCGTCGCTCAACGCGAGCGACTCGCCGTCACAGCGGGTCGGCGGCCAGCCAATCGATGGTTTTCGCACCGTCGTCCATGCCGCGCGGATGTATTCGATCGACAACACCTACGATGAAGAGAGCCTCCGCAAATGGGCCCAGCGGTGCTTCGAGTCGGTCGACCCCGAGCTTCGAAGTATTGATGAACAGCTCGCTAGCGTCGACGCCAACGAACAAACACTCAAGGGTCAGCGTGGCAGCGAAGTCACAAAAATGCGCGAACAAATTAAGCTGCAGCGAGAGCAGCTTCGCCAGTCGCGCGCGCAACGACTCGAAACTGGGCAGGTTTCGGGTTGGCCATTGCCAGGCGGTTACTATTCCGAGCCGAAGATCGATGGCGTCGCTGTGAGCTTGCGATACGAAGCGGGCCAGTTCACACTTGCTGCCACCCGGGGCGATGGCCAGCGGGGCGACGATATCACGAATAACGTCCGCACGATTCGCGCCGTGCCACTCTCGCTACGTGACGATGCGCCCCCCGAGGTCGCCGAGGTGAGGGGTGAAATTTTCATGCCAGCTAAGGAGTTCGATCGGCTCAATGAACTAGCCGAAGGCGCGGGCGAAGAGCCTTTTGCCAACCCGCGAAACGCGACCGCTGGCACACTCAAGCAACTCGACTCGCGACTCGTCGCGAAGCGACGAATTTCGTTTATCGCCCACGGTCGCGGCGAAGTACGTGGCATCGAAGCGGTCTCGCAAAGCGATTGGATGGACACGATTCGGCGCTGGGGTTTGCCCACCAACCCGCTCTCAAGTCAGTACGAAACAATCGACCAAGTTTGGGCCGCCATCGGCGAGTTCCAGGAAACGCGCCACGCGCTCGCCTACGGCGTCGATGGTGTCGTGGTAAAAGTCGACCGCTATGACTTGCAAGAGCAACTCGGCAGCACGAGTCGTTTCCCCCGGTGGTGCATCGCCTACAAATACGCGGCCGAACAAGCGACCACGCGGCTTCTCGACATCGAATGGAAAGTTGGCAAGTCAGGCAGAATCTGTCCGCGGGCACGTATGGAGCCGGTCCACGTCGCAGGCACCACCGTCCAATACGCGACCCTCTTCAACATTGGCGAAATACATCGCAAAGACCTCCGCATTGGCGATATGGTTCGCATCGAAAAGGCAGGGGAGATCATTCCTCAGGTGCTCGGCTCACTCCCCGAATATCGCCCGCCGGATGCCGAGCCGATAGTTCCTCCCGACAGGTGCCCCGACTGTGGTGGCGAAGTCGAGACCGACCAAGACGCAAGTGGCAAAGAAACGTCTCGCTACTGCATCAACCCCGAGTGCCCGGCGCAGCTTCGCGAGCGGCTCATTCACTTTGTCGCCCGCGATCAGATGGACATCGATGGCATGGGTGAAAAACTCGTTCTTCAACTCGCCGACGCCGGACTGCTCGACAGCTATGGCGATATCTACCGTTTGCACGAGCGCCGCGATGCGATGCTGGAACTCGAACGAATGGGCGAGAAGAAAGTTGACAACGTGCTCGCCGGGATCGAAGCCAGCAAGTCACGCGGGCTCGCTCGTGTGCTGGCGGGCATCGGAATTCGGCATGTCGGTTCGACCGCCTCAAGGGTGCTTGCCGACCACTATAAATCGATCGATGCATTAACGGGGGCGAGCGAAGACGATATTCGCACGTTTAAGATTGCTGATGCCGAGAGCGGTATCGGCCCCGAAATTGCCCGCTCGCTCCATCACTTTCTGCATAGCGAAAAGGGACAGCGAGTCATCGACGAACTTCGCTCGGCCGGCGTTAAACTCGACGTCGACGAGTCATCGGCTACGGGTGCTGGCGGCAGTGCCTTTGCGGGGAAAGTGCTGGTCGTCACTGGAACGCTCGAGCGTCACTCGCGGAAAGAGATCGAAGACCTGATCGTCGCCCAAGGGGGCAAGGCTGCGAGCAGCGTCTCGCGTTCCACCGACTACCTCGTCGCCGGCGAAAAAGCGGGCAGCAAACTCGCGAAGGCCCAAGAGCTGGGTGTCGCGGTCATCAGCGAAGCGGAGTTTGAGTCGCTTTTAAATCCCGAAGCTTAAGCGAGGGAGTTGTGTTTGACGGTATAAAAAAGCCATCTGCACTAGGCCAACGGGCAGCTAAAGGCTTACAATAGGGGCTTTAGTTCGCCCACCTTCCGTCGCCTTCGCCCACTCGCTGCCGTGGATTATTTGCACGTTACTACCCCCGAGCAGCTCACTGAGCTTTGCCAGCAACTTGCCGACTGCGATCGAATCGGTTTTGACACCGAGTTTGTCTCGGAAGATACCTTCCGCCCCGAGCTATGTTTGGTACAGGTCGTCTCGCGGCACGGGATGGCGATCATTGACCCTCAACCGATCGGCAACCTCGACGAGTTTTGGAACTTGCTCGCTGACGGCAGTCATGTGACCATTGCTCATGCAGCACGCGAAGAGCTCAATTTTTGTCTGACGGCGATCAACGAGCCGTTGGCGAACTTGTTCGATACCCAAATCGCTGCCGCTTTTTGTAGCACCGAATACCCGGCCGCTTATAGCTCGGTAGTGACGCGCTTCTTGGGCCATCGTCCCAACAAGGGCGAACAGCGAACCGACTGGCGTCGCCGTCCCCTTTCCGACGACCAGCTTGCCTACGCTCTCGAAGATGTTCGCTATTTGTTCGAGCTGCACGATGTGTTGAGCGAAAAAATCTCCGCTCTCGGTCGAGATTCGTGGCTGGCCGAAGAGACCGACAATTTTGTCACCGAAGTCATCGCCTCGCGAACGCGTCAGCGTTGGCGAAAAGTCTCGGGCATCGGTGGTCTTGGTGCTCGTAACCTAGCGATCGTTCGCGAGCTGTGGCGCTGGCGACAAGCCGAAGCCGAGCGCCGCGACGTGCCGCCGAAGCGCATTTTGCGCGATGACTTGCTCGTCGAACTTGCGAAGCGCAAGAACCCCAACCCCGACAAAGTTCGTGCCATCCGTGGTATGAACTACCGTCCGCTCAAGAACTCGCTTGCCGAGATTGCTGCCTGCATCGAGTGTGGACTCACGGCCGATGTCGACGATCTGGCGTCGCGCGGCCAGGGGTCGATGCCTCCGCAATTGCAATTGCTTGGTCAATTTCTTATGCCGGCGCTGACCAGCATTTGCCGCAGCGCCCAAATGGCGGCCAGTCTAACGGGTACCGCGAGTGACCTGCGTGATATGATCGCGTTCCAACTCGGCTTTGGTAATTTCTCTGACGTCGACGACGACGCTCCCGCCGACCAGTTGCCCTCACTCGCACGCGGCTGGCGTGCCGACTTCATCGGCAACATTATCGACGACTTGCTCATGGGGCGCAAAAGCATCCGCATCGAAAATCCGCGTAGCGAACATCCGCTCGGTTTCATCGACGATCAAGGCAACGCTCACACGCCACAGGAACGCGTACCGAGACAAAAGCTTGCTCGCAAGAAGCGCAGGCGGAAGTCGTGAGTGAGCAGGGAGTGTGGGACGGGGCGTAGTTCAGGCTGCCCGCCGATTCGTTTCAACGGACGACTGATTCCCCGAGAACGCTGGCATCGTGGCGTGGTTGTCGGCTGAGACTCCCGAGCGACTTAGCACGACGGACAGCGTTTTCGCGAGCGTCTGCAAGTCGACGGCGAGCGACACGTTGTCGACGTACCACACGTCGAGTTCGAAGCGTTCGGGCCAGCTTAGCGAATTGCGCCCATGAACTTGGGCCCAACCGGTGATGCCGGGGCGGACATCGTGCCGTCGTCGCTGGTCGTCGGAATATAGCGGCAAGTATTCGAGCAGCAACGGCCTGGGACCAACGAAGCTCATCTCGCCGCGCAGCACGTTCCATAACTCCGGCAATTCGTCAAGGCTTGTCGCCCGCAGCCACCGTCCGAACGGCGTCATCCGCGATGCATCATCGAGCAACTGGCCATCGGCGTCGCGGTCGTCGGTCATGGTGCGGAATTTGACGAGTCGAAAAGGCCGGCCATGCAGCCCAGGACGCGATTGACAAAAGAACACCGGACCGCCAAGTCGCCAGCGGATCGCGATGGCGAGTACGACGAAAAGTGGCGACAACGAAACTATCGCTGCAATCGCCAGCACGCGATCGGCGACTGGCTTCGTAACTTGGCAGTACAGTTGTTGGGTGATTCTTAGCATCAAAGATCAACGGATTGTAGATCGTCATTCCCGCGCAAGCGGGAATCTTGTTTAATCGCGATGTGTCTGAATTCCCTCCTGCGCGGGAATGACGAGTCAGTTTGCTACGCAGCTTGAGGTGGAACGACTCTCCTCTTTCCTTCAGCCAACTCGACCAGATGACCAGCGAAGCGTTCGTAGATCGGTCCGCAGCGAAATTCACGCTGCCATAATTCGAACCCGCGTTGTTGCATCGACTTCAGGCTGTCGGGCGATTCGATCAGGCGGACGATTTGTCGCGCGAGGTCGTCGGGTTGTTCGGCTGCGTAAGTCAGTCCGCACTGGTGTGTGGCCAACAGCGAAGCCAATTCACCCGATAGGCTCGATACATTAGCCAGTCGCCACGCCATGTATTCAAAAGGCTTGTTCGGCAGACTCTGTGGCGCGCGAGCCGTATACGAACACAGACCAATGGAGGCCAAATCCATTAGCGCTGACAGGTCGTGTTTGCCAAGCCATCCGGTAAAGATCACGTTGGCGAGTCCGGCCGCTTGGCGGCGCAGGGCAGGCATCTTGCTACCGTCACCACACAGCACAAATTGGGCGTCGCTGCGATGCCGCAAGTTGCGTGCGGCTTCGATGACGGTCGCCACATCATAGGTTTTCTCGAATAGTCCTGCGAACAGACAGATCAATCGGTCGGGATCAATACCCATCGCGACCGCTCGATCGCGGGTATCACTTGCTAAAGTGACGGGGGGCTCAAAACCGATCGGAAAGGCTCTGTCGGCCGCGTGGGCCGATCGCGATGACCGGTCAAGCGCCCATTGCAAGTAAGTTTGTGAAACGCCCGACAGTGCATCGGCACGCCGACAAATATCACGGCATTGGCGGTAAAGGGGCTCAAGCAACCGGCGCGCCACAGGCGTCGCCCAAGTCGGTGCCGCGTTCAAGTAGACATCGGGCCACAAATCGCGGACGTCAATGACCACCGGCACGCCGATTCGCTCGCCATAATCGATCGCCGCTTGCGCCCAATCGAGCGATGGGATGGCCGCCACAATCAAGTCGGGTCGCTCGACGGTCGGTGCAAGTTTTCGAAACCGACAGGCCAGTTCGCGATAGGCGCGGATTCGAGCAAGGCTAATGTTGCGTTGGTAGCCGCGGGTGTGGACGAGCCGCACCTGATAGCCTGGCTCGACATCGACGAGTGTGTCGCGGTTGGCACGCTGTGTTTTTGTCGTGTGCCTGAGCGTGGGTGCCCACCGACAGACGGCGTGACCACGTTTCGCCAGCGCGGAGGCAAGATAGCTATATCGATAGCGGCGCCCCCCCTCGTCGAAGGGCAAATCTTCGCCGATATGTAGCAGCCAAAAATTCATGTTCCGTTGAATCGCAAGGAAGTTGAGGGGAGTCTGCTAACTGGCCGACAAGGGGAGGCTCGTACTTCTTGACAGTTGCGAGCGTCTCTGAGGTGCAACTGACACTGCACTAACGGCTGACTGCATCGCCGGTGCTGCGGTAAGAGTTAGCAAGATAAAAACGCCACGACTATCGTAAATGTCTCCGCTCGTCTGAGCGGCCGTAAACAACAACACCCAGCCGGCCAGCGACTCACGCGGCACACCGCGCCAGGTGTGTCGCAATTGCGCGAGCCAAGTGAAAATTGCTAACAAGAATAATCCAATCGCTATCCCGCCCCCTTCGGCAGCCATCTCGAGCACAAAGTTGTGTGGATAAGTCCAACTCGAAGCACGATAGCTGTTGAGCCCGGCTCCCCACACGGGATGCTGTTTTGTCATTGCAATGGCATCGGTCCACAGGCTATCGCGTTCCGAAAGGTGGCGGTTTTCGAGCGTAGTTTCGATAATACGACTTTCGAACACTGCGTAGGCTTTATGCCCGGCGGATGTCATCATGAGCGTCGCGGTCCCCACGACCACCAACGATCCAATCAGCACGACTTTGCGAGGCAGCCCCATGTTCGCGAATGCGAGATAGGTGATGCCTGCCATTGCTGACGACAGCAGCCCACCACGCGAACCACACATCAGGATCAACAGCACCGCCAGCAAGCAAGTGGCCACCGCGGTCGGTTTAAGCAGGTCGAGCCGCGGATAGCGCGATGTGAGGTAGACGGCGCCGATTGCCATGAGCCCCATGTTGCGACCGAAGGTGTTCGGACCGCCGCCAGGAGTAAAGACTCTACCCGCGGTACTGAACCACAGCGCGGCGAGGCCCATTGCGAGTCCCAACGCAAACAAGCCCAGCCAGAAGCCGTCGGCAACGGCGACTACGCCCGTGATTTGTTTGGTGATGCTCAGCGCGACAACCATAGCAAGCAGCAGCGCCACTTCGTAGGCTTTGGTTGCTGCCAATTCCGGATCAATTGCCCAGGCCGATGACACGAGCATGTACGACAAAAGCGCAACCACGAAAAATTCGACGAGCGTGATTCGCATTGCAAAGCGACGATGGTGATAGCCAGCGAAGATCGCCACCCCGCTCGCCAACAGAATGGGCACCAACACCCAAACGCGCGGCTGTGCCCAATAGGGAACCACGTCGAGTTCACCGTCGAGTCGCATCAGGTTCCACCTTCCAACAAGGAAGAAGAACGAGGCGAGTAGACCAATGAGCCATCCCATCAAATCGCACCGGCACTAGTTGGTTGGTTTTCGGATTTGTCTTTGTATTTGCTGAGGAAACCTAGTGAAATCGCCGCTGCGTGGCAATGTCGAGTCGTCTCAAGCCGCTGGCGACAGCTTCTGCGAAGAATCGATGATTAGCTCAACCGGCCGTCTTGGTACGACTTTCCAAGATAGGTAGATGGCGAATGAATATCCGATGACGCCGCCACAACACATGGTCGCGATGGTCGGCACCACGGAGAGCCCCGCCAGATAGCCTACTAGAAAGCCAACCACCAGCGAGATCACACAGAAGGCCTCGCGAACTAGCCGAGTTGACTGTGTTCCGGTGACAACAAAAATTGATGTCACGATAAATGCCAGCACGTATGCCGCACAAACAGGCGCAAGTAGCGCGGTGACGACGCCGATCGAGTCCCATTCGGGGCCAAAGATCATTTGCAACCACGGGGCACACGCGATCGACACGATTGTGAACGGCACGACAAAGAGCGCCGACTTGGCGAGCATTTGCGATAGCAACGCGCGTAATTTGTCTCGATCGGTAGCGATACGCGCCGCTTCGGAAAAGAACACTTGGCTGAACGCACTGCTCACAAAAGTCAGCGGCGTAGCCAGCAGTCGCTGCGCCAGTGCGTAGACCCCGGCGGCGGCTTCGCCAAAACCGAGATAGATCAATAGCACCGGCCCTTGAATCGCCAACTGCGAGAGCAACTGCGCCGCAAGATCATAGCGTGGGAGTGAACCGAACCTCGCTAGCTGGCGGCGAAGCGTTGCGAGCGTTTCGAAACGCAACGTCGGCCAACTCGAGCGCAGAAGGCAGGCACCCGTTGCGACGGCGAGAAACTGGCCAGCGATTTGACCACAGGCAAGCATTGTGGGCGATGCTGGAATAAAAAAGGGCATCAGCAATTGAATGACCAGACACCCGGTCACGCTGGTGACGCGCATCGCCGACAATACCACATAGGCCTGTTGCCGAATGACCCACATTCCAACCACTTGATAGCAAGCATAACTCGCGATCGCGGGTGGTAAACAGATAGCGAGCCCCCAAGCCCATGAAACTTCGAGCTTATTGGTAATCGCAAAGCCGACTACCGCTACGGCAACCGAAGTCACGATCGACGAGCCGATCGCCAGCAAAGCGAGATTGCCGGCCACGCGACGAGTCTTTGCTATGGGTATCGCTTGCTCAATCCGAAACGTGCAGACGCTGCCCAGGCAGGTGAGCGCCGTGATGAACAGAGCATAGATGCCGAATGCCGATGCGCCATAGATGCCGGCCAACAGCGGAGTAGCAGCGAGTCCCAATACACCGGCTACGATCTGGCCCAACGCGACAACACTCAACTTGCTGGTTAGGCGCGGGCCGCCATTCTTGCCTGCGCGTCGCTGCAATTGTGCGCGAAAACCGCCGAGAAATTGCCGAAAAGCAAACAACTAAGCCGCCCGATATTGCTGTTGAGCTCTCGGTCGTGCAGCAATCCACGCACTTGTCGCCGCCAGAGAAGGGACACTCTTGTTTGCAAAGTCGGTATGGATAGCAAGCTTGGCGCTTGTAATTGCGGCAGCCACTGCCTCGTCGACAACTGGCGCAGAAATTACGATTTCGAAGTTTGAGTTGCGAAACGCAGCTTCGTAATCGTCATGTCGCAGGCGGTTCATGTACATAAATCGGTTGCCGGCAAGCCGTTGCCACTGATGCTCCGAAAACTGAAGGAAATTACCTTGAGTGATGGTCGTGTCGCTATGAGCAAAGTGATCGCTGTAGTCGATCATGTGAACGCTCAACCCGCTCGGTTTAAGAATCCGCCGGCCCTCGGCGAGTATGTTTTGCAGTACAGTTAACGGAATATGCTCGAATACAGTAAACGAAGTTTGATAGTCGACACTCCGGTTTGGCAAGTCTGTGTCGGATGCATCGGCTGGTGCGTGATATTCAATATTCGTTAGCTCGAACAACCTTGCCAGCGAGAATCGCGAGGGTCGCAGCAAGGCGAGCAGATCGCAGAGCCGATCCGAAACTAAGAGTGAGCCGAATTGGTGTGAGATTTTCGCCTGATTGATCGCCATGTACTGAAGTGATTCGAGGACTAATTCTTCGCGAAGATATTTGTTGAGATCGACCGTGATTACCTTGTCGGCCCCCATGAGCCAATAGGCGATCGGCGCGTTGAGCATCCAGCCGGTACCAATTTCGAAAAATGTTTTTCCGCGTGGGTCTTCGCCAAGTCGCACAAGATGTTGCCAAGTTTCGATACCTGCCGCGAGTCGCTTTGTCGGGTCAACGCGCCGGAGCCCACCCGCCAAACGTTGTACTCCGTAGTACAAGCGATTCGATAGGTCACGGGGTAGCTTTGCTATAGCCCGCTGTATTTGCGCTTTGTGTTTCCAATGCATGGCGTAGGTTCTTGATCGTCGTGAACATCTGCGAAGTCTGTGCACGCTGATATCAAGCAGGGAGTCGAATGTCGAGAGCAACTCAAAATTACGAGCGCAATTCTACTGCTAGCAGCGATTCGCCTTGCCGGGCATCCGCTATCCCGCTACTAAACCCTCTCGCGGAAGACGTGCGTCGCCGCATTGGCTGGAGAATTGGCTGCGAGTTGTTGTATGGACACATCACCAACGCTTTTTCGCGATCTGACGTGTGGCTGGCTTTGGCTGGTCGGCTTGGTGATGTTGACCGTTGCGCTCACCGGTTGCCAAACGGGTCATTTTCGTGCGGCAAACCTCCCTCCCCATTGGCAAGCGCCGCCACCGCGTCCGACGGCCGGAATGGCCCTCGCGCGGCTTTCGGCTTCGAACTTGGGCAACTCGAATCTGCAAACGGGCGACCTGCTCGATGTCACGATGCTCAGTGGCTTGGCCGACGAGAATCCGGTGCCTCACACCGTTCGGATCGACGAACGAGGCGTGGCCAACGTCCCTTTAGTTGGCGAAGTCGCGCTGGCCGGTGTCGACGAACAACAAGCGGCCCAGCGAATTGTGGGCGCGGCCATCGAACGTCAAATCTTTCGACGTCCGCAAGTCACAGTACAGATTGCCGAACGAGCAGTTAACCAGGTCACAGTGCTCGGTGCAGTAACTAATCCCGGAACACATCCGCTACCACGCGGTGCGAGCAACGTTGTCGCTGCGTTGGCTGCTGCTGGTGGATTGACCGAAGAAGCCGGCACCGAAATTGAAGTCATGCGTCGCCAAGCGAGTTTGGTGGCGAGCGACTCAACCTCCACACGCGAGGGAATTCAGCTCGCTAGTTTCTCGCCACCACGACTCGGCCAGCAACAACTTGAAAATGGCCAGACAGAAATCATCGATCTCGCCTCTGGTCCCGATCAAACGCAAATCGAGTATGGTCTGAGCGATCAAGATGTGGTGATGGTTCGTCCCGCTCGAAAGCAGGTGATTCATGTGCTCGGACTGGTGCGCAAACCGAGCCAATTTGACCTGCCCGCCGACCAAGAGTTTCACGTGCTCGACGCACTGGCACAGGCTGGCGGCAAGAGCAGTCCCGTCGCCGACAAGGTTTATGTCATTCGCCGAAAAGAGGGCGAACCCGAACCCGCGGTGATCGAAATCAGCATCAACCGCGCTAAGATCAATGGTGCCGAGAACTTAAGACTCGCGGCCGGCGACGTGGTGAGCGTCGAAGCGACTGCGCTTACGACCGTCGTCGATACGATGAGCAATGTGTTCCGTATCACGGCCGGAGTCGGCGGCAACCTGTTTGCTTTCTAGCACCCCACTTTAAACACGTTCACGATTTCCCGCCTTCGCCCTGCCATGAACGAATCGCCGAGTTCGCCAACCTCGTCTGGCGATTTGACTGCTGCCGAGATGGTCCACACGCTTGCGCGACTCGGGCGGTGCATTTGGTATCGACGGACCATCGTAGCCGCGACGATCATCGCGTCGTTGCTGCTGGGAACAGCCCATTATTTGACCGCGCCGCGCATTTATCAGTCGACCGCCAAGCTTTACATCGTTGAACGTCACGCCGACAAGGTGACAACGATGGGGGAGCAAATGGTCGGCGAAAATCTGATGACGACACAACGCGAGTTGGTGACGAGCCCCGTCGTCGTGCAAGCCGCGATTGAACAACTCGCGCCGCAGTATCGCATCGACTTCGAGAATTTGCCGCCATCGCGATGGATCGATTGTGTGCGAGAGAGTCTCACGGCCAACGACGTTCGCCACACGAACATGATTGAGTTGAGCTTTCGCTCGCGAAACTCCGAAGCGGCTGCCGCGGTCGTCAGTGCCGTTTTGCAGTCGTACCTCAATTTCATGGAAACCAACCACCGCGGCACTGCCAGCGAAAACGTCGCTGCGTTGACGACCCAACTCATTCAGTGGCAACAAGCACTCAAGCAAAAGCAAAACGCCCTACAGAGCAAGAGTCAATCGGTTGGAGCGATGACACTGAACAAAGAAGACGGGCTCGTCAACGCAGCCGTGATGAAGGCGAGCCGGTTGCAGGACAAGCTGCTTGATGTCCAAGATGAGCGACGCGAATTCGACGCATCGCTTGCGGCGCTGCGCCAAGCGCGTCAGCGTGGTGACGACTTGAAGCCACACTTGCGCAGTATCGAGAACGTGGTCGGACAACAACTGCTGGTGTCGTCGCTAGGGCTCTCGCCCCAGGACTTAGAGTCGGTTCGGGAACAAGAATTCGCAATGCGCACAGCCCAGGAAGAACTAGGCCGAGTGGAACCCTATCTTGGCACCGCCCACCCTCGTGTGGCCGAACTTAAGGCTAAGGTCGCGGGTCTGCAACAATATCTGGCTAACTATCGTTCGCAAGCGGGGCAACGAATGGCCTCGCTCACAACCGGTGAACTGGGTCCGCTGCTCGAGTCGATTCTTGTTCAAAACATCAGCCAGATGCAACATCGCGAAGGTCAATTGACGCGTGACTTCAATGCGGCGCAAAACGAAGCTGCCAAACAGAGTGGCGATCTCGTCGAACTCGAGATGCTCCGGCGCGAAGTCGACCGGCTTGAACAGCGTGTCGACTCGACCGCCGAGAATATTGCGAAATTCGATTTGCATCTTACGCAGGGACCGATTCAGGTCACTGTTACCAAAGAACCCTTGCCCGCTCAGCAACCTGTTTCGCCCCGGCTGAAAGTCATTCTTGCGATGTCGCTCGCGGCAGGCATGTTGCTCGGAGTCGTCTTTGCCTATGTGCAAGATGTGCTTGACGATCGATTTAACTCGATCGACGAGATGGCTGGCCAGCTCAACGTGCCGGTGCTTGCGATCGTTCGCCAACTCGATCCGCTGCCGGGCGAAGGCATGGCGTCGGTCCATACCTACATGGCTCCGACTTCGGTCGAGACAGAAGCATTCCGAACGCTCCGCACTTCACTCAAACTGGGCAGCGAAGTCACCGACCGCATTCTCGTTTCCAGTGCCGAACCGGGGGATGGAAAGACGACTGTTAGCGCCAACTTGGCAGTCGCCTTCGCGCAGTCGGGCCGCCGGACTTTGGTGCTCGATTGCGATTTGCGTCGTCCCGGCATGACGGCACTGCTCGACCTGAAAGGCAAGCCGGGTGTGTTCGATGTGTTGTCGTCGACCGACGATATTGCAAAACAAGCGCGTGAACATCTCTTGCACACCGATCAAACGGGACTCGATATCATTCCGGCCGGACTACGGCGTCCCGACCCGGCCGAGTTGCTGGCGAGCCCGCGATTTATCGAACTACTTGCTTGGGCCGATGCCCACTACGACCAGGTTCTGGTCGACTGCCCACCAGTGTTGGCGGTAAGCGACGCTCAAATTGTCGGCCGACTGGTCGATGGTGCTGTGCTCGTGGTACGCCCCGAGAAGAACCACCGCCGATTGGTCGTCCGCGCGTGCGAGCAGTTCCGTACGACCGGCATCACCGTTCTTGGTGTCGTCGCCAATGGCATCAGCGAAACGGGCGGCAGCGGATATGGATATGGGTATGGCTACCAATACGGCTATGGTCACGACGAGGCCGATGTGTCGGTTGAACTGCCGAAAGCAGCCTAGCCACGATCAATCTAAGTGATTTAATTTTCTGCGCGATAAAAACCAATGACGAGTTTGTCTGCTCTAGCTCAATGGAAGTCGTCCGAACGCTGGACCGATGTTGAGCTATGGATGCGCGGGCTTGATCGCGCGGTTGACGGATGCATTGCAGCAACGCTGCTATTCGCGCCGCTGCTGCTCGGTGGTCGTCATCCGGTCGGACGTTTTGTTTTCACTTCGATGGTGTTGGCCGGCTGTTTGCTGTTCGCAGTGCGGCAGGCGATTTGCTGCCAGCAACCTGTCCGTCGACATCCAACCATCTGGATTGGGATGGTGACGATTGCGATTATCTTTTTACAGCTTCTTCCGCTGCCAACAACGATCATCGAATGGCTTGCACCAGCACACGGTCATCTACTGAGTGAAGCGGCTGCGATTCCGACGCTTTCACTCGTACCGAACGAATCAGCCATTTCCATGGCCGTTGCGATGGGCTACGTGGGGCTACTGTGGCTCGTTATTCAGCGGGTGCGTTCGTTCGACGACATCCGCCGACTCGCCCAACTCATCGCCCTGGCAACAATCGTTTTCGCAATGCTCGCTCTGGCTCAACGCTACACGGCCGGAGGACGTTTTCTCTGGGTTTATGAACATCCTTTCCGCACAACCAGCGATGTCGTGAAAGGGCCATTTGCCAATCGCAACCACTTCGCTAGCTTTTTGGCGATGGGAGCCGGAACGCTCGTCGCCTGGTTGTTCGCCGGTGCAACGATACGCAAAGATCGGCCTCTGCAATCAGCGCCCCGCATGTTGCAGGTATCAGAGCGCTCGCTATTGATGGCCGGACTGTTTGTGGTGTGCTTCGCCAGCGTGCTCACCGCGTCGCGTGGCGGAATCGCGGTGCTGGTTGTCGCCGGAATTGTGCTAGCCACACTGTTCGCAAGCCGACGGCTGCTCAATTTACAGAGCAGCGCCATCGCGGCGACCGGAATCGCGCTGTTCATCGTGATCGCGGCGATGCAAGCGAGTAGCAATGTCTCCGATCGACTCGGCGATTTGGCGACCGGCGATGTTAGCCAACTCGACGCCGAAGGCGCGAGGCAAACCATTTGGTCGGCGAACCTCGCCGCTATCTCTCATGGTGGTCTGCTGGGAACTGGTGCGGGCACCCATCGCAGTGTCCATGCGGCCTACTTGCCGGTCTCGATTGCCAAACCGTTTAGCCACGCCGAGAATAGCTACTTGCAAATCGGCACCGAGATGGGGTTTGCCGGCCTCGCGCTCCTGGCAGTAGCAATTGGTTGCGTGATCACTACCGCTGTTCGCGCGCTTCGCTGCTGCCACGACCGAAACGAATACCTTGTTGTTTCAGGTCTCGTGGCGACAATTGCCGTCGCGCTCGTTCACAACCTATTCGACTTCACTTGGTACATCCCGGCTTGCATGACAATTGTGCTGGTCGCCGTCGGGTGCTTAGCACGGGTATCACAACTAAAAACGAATCGCACCGAGACTCCATCGCCGTTGTCATGGCGCTATGCGGCCGTCGTTTGCGCGCTCACATTCGCCGTTTGTGCTACGACGCTGTGGCCCTCGCTACGCGGTTCGGCGGCTTGGGATCGCTATCTTCGGCTTGCTGTGCGCAGCGATCGCCTCGAAGCACAGCAAGCGCGGGGCGACTTCGCCGCTAGTCAACAAGCGACAGCCGACTATCGGCAATGGTTGGCCGATGAAATGGCCAAAGAGTTGCGGACTCTGCTGGCGGCAGATCCCCACGATGCCGAAGCCCATGTCCGCTACGCCGAAGTCTGTCTCCGCGAATTCGAACGTCGACGCGCGGTGGCCGCCAATCGGCAGTCGCTGAGTCAGATCGCCGCGACCTGCCGCGACGTGAGTTTTCCAAACCAAGAGGATCTGCTGGCTTGGCTGCGCCGTGCGTTTGGCGACGTCGATACGCAACTACTGATTGAAGCACATCGCCACGCGGAATTCGCCACACAACTCTCTGTCGTCGACGCAACGGCTTGGTTGCTGCGAGCCCAAACCGCGTTCCTCGATCCGAAGCATGTCGATCGAGCAACAACACAATTGGCCCAAGCGACGCGACTGGCGCCGCACGACGGAGCGGTGCTGTTCGAATTGGGTGTCCAGCGTTCGTTGGTGGGCGACAACGCCGGGGCACTCGAAGCATGGCAGGCCTGTTTCGTCGCTGCGGGGCCGTACAAGTATCGCATTGTGGAGATACTAGCGGGCGTGGTTCCAGCGAGTGACTTTATTGCCGATTTCCGTCCCGATTGGTCGACATTGCACGAAGTGTGGAAGAAATACGTCGCGCAAGGAGACGAACAGCAGCTTCGCCAATTGCTCGACTATGCGGTCGAAATCACAGACAGCGGCGACAGCAAGTCACTCGGTACATTTCCCGTTCACGCTTGGCGGTGGCTTGCGACCATGTATCGCGATTTAGGAGACGATCAAATGTCGCTCGCCCAACTGAAGCGCGCCATGCAGTGCGATGCCAATCAATTCGGTGTTCGTTTCGATCTCGCGCAAACGCTGATGCGACTCGCGCAGTATGGAGAGGCCGAACAACATTACCGCTGGTGCCTCGCACGACGCCCCGAAGTCACCGCGCTCAGGCTCAACCTCGAAAAAGCAACGGCCGCGCGTATGAAGCAACTGCGCGACGAACAAACCAGCGAAATTGCGTCGACGGTTTCGCCAATGCCGACCCTCCCGCGCTAAAACCTATTCTCCTACCATTCCCGACAACCAATTACGACAATGAAGTCTTTAACCGTAACTCGACGACGCTGGCAGCGAATGTTGGTCGGCATCGCTGCGGTCGCGCCGCTACTGGCGGCAAGCTACTATGCGGCGTTTGCATTGCGATTTGGCGGCGATGTGCCGGAGTCGGCTAAACACCTGCTGTGGGTTTCGCTCCCTTGGGTGCTGTATGCCAAGTGTCTCGCGGTCGGCTGGGCACTGCTCGAAAGCGGCCTCTCGCGAGTCGTTTCGTTTCACGATATGAAGGTCTTGCTTAAAGCGTCAGTGGTTGGTGGTCTGGGGGTGATCGTGATCGACGCACTCGCCGTTCCCGAAACGACGGTGCCGCGGAGCGTCGTGTTACTCGATGGTGGCATTTCGTTTATTGCCATGTGTAGCGTCCGAGCCCTGCCGCGCATGTGGAGCGAAACCCGCAGCCAGTTCCGGCGGTCGGGCGACGAGACTCGTGTGCTTATTGTCGGCGTGAGTGACAAGGGAGCGACGCTGCTGCGAGAGATTCATCAAAACGCCCAACTCAATTATCATGTCGCGGGATTCATCGACGATCGCCCGCAGCTCGTCGGACAGCTTATCGCTGGCGTACCTGTCGTCGGCACAACGGCCGATTTGGGCGACATCGCCGAGCGATATCGCATCGAAGAAGTGCTCATTACGGCCGGCGAGGTCGATGGGCGGAGCGTTCGCCAACTGCACGCAGCCGCTGCCGAATGGGGATTAAAACTAAAAGTTCTGCCCAGTTATCAGCAACTGATCGAGCAACATGTTTCGGTCCAACCGCGTGAGGTGGCCATTGAAGATCTGCTGCAACGCGAGTCGGTTGACATCGACCTCGAAACGATCGGCGAATGGCTCACTGGTCGCGTGGTTCTCGTGACGGGGAGCGCGGGCAGCATTGGGTCGGAGATCTGCCGACAACTGCTCCAACTCGCTCCTGCCCGGCTTGTGCTACTCGATCGCTCGGAGACCGGCCAGTTCTTTCTTGATCGCGAGCTTCGGAGGCTCGCACCCCACTTGGCGATCGACACGGTCATTGCCGATGCGACCGACCGCAGTCGGCTCAACGCGGTGTTTGCTCAATATCGCCCCGACATTGTGTTCCACGCCGCTGCCTACAAACATGTACCCCTGATGGAACAGCACCCGGGCGAAGCGATCAAAAACATCGTACTCGCCACCCGTAATTTGGTCGACGTGGCCGAACAACATAATGTATCAGCGTTTGTCATGATCTCGACTGACAAAGCGGTCAATCCAACGAGTGTAATGGGCTCGTGCAAACAATTGGCCGAGCGATATGTGCAATCGACTGCCGCCACATCGAAATGCCGCTTCGTGACAGTACGATTCGGCAACGTGCTCGACAGCGCCGGCAGTGTGGTGCCCGTGTTTCGCGAACAGATCGCTCGTGGCGGACCGATCACGGTCACCCACCCCGACATCATTCGCTTCTTCATGCTCATTCCCGAAGCGGCCCAGCTTGTGATTCAGGCGGGAGCGATGGGGCAGGGGGGCGAGATTTTTGTGCTCGACATGGGCGAACCAGTGAAAATCGTCGACCTTGCCCGCGACATGATTCGCCTGTCGGGGTTGCGCGAGGGAGATGACATCGAGATCGAATTCACTGGTCTGAGGCCAGGGGAGAAGCTCTATGAAGAACTCTACGGCGAAGGCGAACAGCATCGCCGTACGACGCACCCAAAGATCATGGTCGCCGACAGCCAGCAGCGTCGCCTACTCGAAGTCATTCGTGATATCGCGGCGCTGGAGAAATGCGCAAACGCCGATCCGGCGATTGTCGTGGCGCGACTCCAAGAAGCAGTCGAGTTGCAACCGGCAGTGAAATTGCCTGCCGCGGCGTAGGGCGGCAAGCGCCAGCGGAAGTGGTACGCAAAAAGAGCGACTTCGCGAGAGTCGACGATCTGCACGCGAGAGAGGCGAGCCATGGCATGGTTCCCAGTTTTTTGGTGCCAACGCTCGTGAGTATTCGCACGTTCAGTATCGTGTCAAGTGAGTTTGGGGAGAAAATCGGAGAATGGATGACTAGATGCCTGTCCCAGTTTGGTGACTGTGAGACATGCGGTACTCGAAACGAGGGCCGGAAAGGGCTACAGCACTTTGCGTGGGCTGGATGAAGACACAGTCGGCTTTATTCAAGCTACAGAACTCTGGAATCAGCACCGGTTATCTGAGTTCTTAAAGCGTAACCCCGGTAATACCGTAGCTCTGAACTTGCTCGCGGAATCGAGAGCGGGGCGATTACGCAGTTTCGCCAGTTTCCTTAGAAATGACCGTCTATTTTTAATACCTCAATCAAAATCACCCGTGAGTGGAATTCGCCTCTAACGCTATGAACCGGTATCAAGCTCTCATTGATCAGAATGAATATATGGCTGAGATGTCTGCAAAGTTAGCGACGGACTTTCTCAAGTCGCAGAATATTGAGCGGGCATGCAACAACTTTGAAGCCGTGGCAACTCACATGAACGATAGTGGACTTGTAGAATGGAAACTAGGAACGAAGAATCCAAGTTGCTACTTCCAACGCGCATTTAAAGCGGTGCTTTCAGCAGCAGATTTGGTTTCCCAACTCCATCCGCAGGCTCGTGTAGCTTGTTTTGAAAATTACCTCGAAGTCGCCTACAGTCTGCTCATCATGCGACATGCCATTCCCTCGAAACTGCGTGACGTAATTACCTTACCAGAGTCCGAGCGCGCACACCCCGACGAATTAAGGACCCGCATTGTGCAATTGATGGACTCTCACTTCTTCGAACTAGCGGAAACTGGAGAAATCCCCGCAGGATGGGAATCGTTCGAGGAATGGCTGTCTAAGAAACGCGGGTTCAAGCTCTATCGAGAGACATTTGCTGCATACGTCGAAGTGCTTGCAGCAGCACGGAATCGCGATACTTTTGCGGCCCAACTGGCGATTGCCAAATCAGAGAAACTCTACACAAAACGAGCGACTGGTCCCGACATTGGCGGTCACTGGGGAGCGCTCGAGAAGTACAATGATGATATCGTCGACATCCGGCTCGCTTGCATAATCCGCAAAGCCGAAGAGATCGGGGGCCCAGACTTCGGCCCCCTCGAATCCATCCATCGCTGGCACTGGAACTAGCCGCTCGGGCACGCTACGCATCCCAAGGCGTTCGGACATTCGCCACCAAATTAGCCAATGGCAACGGCTTTGAATTCGGAGCGATCGTGGGACGCGGGGCGGATGTCCGCTTGGTCATTCCCGAAGCGAAGGACTGGGCAAGCTTGGTGCAGGCTGGCAATCTCACCGCATTCGGGTTGGGGCGTGGCGGAAGCCGCATTCTGAATCGTAACTTAGCTGCCTTGCAGGAGGGGTTGAGCAGGGTGAAGTTGACCGATTTGGAGAGAAGTTTGCTCACGAGGCAAATCAAGAGATTGGATTTTGATATTCAGTTGTTCGGAAATGCTGCGAAGAACACGCCGTTCGCTCCAGATGCCTTGCGCCAACTGCGAAGATTGACGGGTGGAACCGTGCATACGCCAATCAACCTTTTGCTACCGTGATAACAATGGCTGGAAAAGAAAAGACAGACAAGTCATTTGAAAGAAAATGGCGCGAACGGCTTGAGGGGGCCTGCTCCGATTATGAAATAATTTTGAGTCACGAGAAGCTCAAGCCATTTCATAATTGGAATAAAAGCATTTCTCCCGAGTCGGACGCCTGGGACGAATTAGAACACGCACTCAATATTTTCTACGGCGATCCCGCTGAGAAGAACTTTTCCACGCAGTTCCTTGAGCGCAGTCTGCAAGTCAGCGAGCGGGCGTTCGAGGAAAACGTTTTCAACAAGGGCGAACTTCGGAGTGTCAGATTCCCACAGAATCGTTCCAGAGCCACCTCGGCAAGGGAGTACGCGCGGGCATTGTCGGGTAAGAAATTCAACGTCAAAGCGATGCTAACGGTCGCTGACGACACCGAAACCTACGTGGCACTCGACGATGTGCCATGGGAAGAAATCGAACAGGCTCAATACCTTTATGCCGTTCGGGCCGTCTTGGTTGCGGGCGACGCGGAGCGAGCGGCCGAGCTATTCGAGTCGCACGACGTATTTCCGTATCACAAACAAGAAGCCTTCTTGCTCCAAGCATTGATCGCATCGGCTCTGAAAGCCGACGGTAAGACACCCCTTAAAGACGACAAACTCTTGGATCGCTTCGACAAGTTCTTCGACCGCATCCGTTCGCCCAGCTACACCGGTGGCAAGTCTTATTGTGACGCGGGGCAACAACGTTTCGAAATCGGCATAATCCGTCACCGCTGGTTCTTTTCCAAAGACGGAACCATCGACTGGCAGCAAGTGATTGAAGACATCCGCCGGTGATTGATGAGGAGTTTTGGGGGGACACCCAGCCTAATCAAACTCAGCGAGTCGCTGCAACTTGTTGCCGTGAAATGAGTTGTCACTGTCCGTTCGAGACAGCCCTGAACGGGTGTCCCTCAAAGACGAGCAGATCAGTTGCATCAAAACGCCCCGAAGGGGCAGTCACA
>JBGSWC010000325.1:0-3578 GCA_041752635.1 Pirellulales bacterium
GCGTCGAAGATCATGCAGGCCCACACGGGAGTTGGTTTTACCGTCGTCGCCACCGATGAATGGATTACTGACGAAGCGACCACAGATTTTAGCGAAACGCTGAGGCAGTTTGAGAAGCAGGTAGCCGCCCATCCGGCGCAGCTTGCGATTGGTTTCAGCAGTCAGTACGAAGTCGTGAAAGGCCGGGTCCATCTTGGCGGAACACGTGGCCCGCTGTCGCCGCACATTCTGATGCGCGAATGGTCGCAGCACGTCAGCGAAAACGAACGGCTCGAACTGCTCGTTCACGAGTTGGGGCACCTGCTCGGCGCGGCACACAGTCCCGAAGCCGACAGCGTGATGCGTCCCGTGTTGGGCGATCGCAAGGCGCGGCGTACCGAGTTCACGATTCGTTTCGATCCGGTCAACACGCTCATCATGGCAATGGCGGGCGAAGAAATCCGCCGTCGCCGCATCACGAGCTTCACGGCACTCACCAACCCTACCAAGCAGCGAATGTTGGAGGTGTACAAGGCAATCGCACCAACGCAACCCAACGACAAATCGGCCCAGATGCTCGCCGCCCGATTGGGGCCGATCTCGCGTGCTGCCGCGCGTCCCACAACGACACCACCGGCGACGCGATCGACGACACCATCGACCGCTACGACACGCGATCCCGAAGCCGACGAAATCAGAACGATCATGTCGGCCGTCGTTACGGCAGCACGAACGAACAAACAATCGGCTACTCCGGTCGATGGCGACAAGCTACTCGACCACTACCTTCGCGCGGCACGCGACGCATCGCTCGACGTGTCGGCCGATGTTCGTCACCAGCGAATGCTCGCGGGACTGCTCTTGGCGATCGACACCAGGGGTGAGTACGACATCGTCCGCGAGCTGAAAAACCTCGCCAAGCGAGTCGACTCCGAGAGCAACAGCGTGGTCCGCCGGGCGTTCATCGGTTCGCCGACGCTGGCCGGTCGCCAAGATACGCTCAAGCATTTTCTGCTGTCGGCTTATCTCACACTGACGCGCGACGCCAAACAGGCCGAGGCGCTCGGCATCGCCAAAGAGTTCGCCGACTCGATACCCGGCGGCAGCGGGTTTAGCTTCGCCGATCTGGCGGCAGATTTGGCTGGCATTCGTTTCGCCCAACTGCTTGCCAGCGATCCTCAGCACTTGACCAAACGCGGCAACGAGCTGTCGGTTGGCGACTACGTGCCCGACCTGTTGAATTTGGCCGAGGGAATCTCGCTCGGCGAAGCGGTGATCGACTACGGCGGGCCAAGCGACCCACGTTTACAAAACGAAATCGACCGACTCAAAGAGTCGGTCGAGAAGTTGGCCGTTTATCAGAAATCGCCGTAATTCCAACGTCCGTCATTCCCGCGCAGGCGGGAATGACAACGCCTCGTCGGACTAGCGACGCGTCACGTCGTCGAGCGTAACGGGACCTTTCGCCACCGAGTGACGATGCTTGCCGAGCAGGAGCCACTCTTCTTCATGGCGGTCCATTGGTTCGGTTGCCACTAGCGGCGTCACGCCATCGTCGCCGGTGCATTTCACACTGACTTTGCACTTGAGTTCGCGGCTCTCGACAGTGGCGGTGCCACCCGACAGCATTGTCACTCGCGGAGCGGCAAGCACCGCGTCACCGGTCGAGATCCGCAACTGCAGTACGATTTGTTGCGACTTGTCGGTTCCACACGAGTCTTTACCGCACTCGCAAGGATCGCACTTGCAAGGATCACACTTACACTTGTCGCCGGCGACGGCCACAACGGCCGTCTTGCTGCAGCATCCGCTCGCGCACTTGGCTCGGTCGCCCAGCAGGGCTTCGACTGCCGCAGTTATCTTGTCACCGTCGCCACTGTTGCAAGGACAAGCTTTGCAGACGCCGCCGGGACAATCGACACAGGGACAGTCTGTGCACTTTTCACTGCAAGCCGATGCACATTTTTTCGCGCACTCGCCCTTGCCACAAGTCTTGGTGTCACAGGAGCCAGGCTTAGTGACTTCATCGGCAGTCACGCGGCAATCTTTCTCTAGCTCGCGGGCTTGGCAGAATGGGCAATCGCCCTTGCAGCCGGCCGCGTCGCCCGCTTCTTCGGCGAGTGCGAGAGGAGAAACGAACAGCAACATCGCAAACAAAACAGCGCGCATCTTGCACCTCGGAAAATTCGAATGACGGGGCTCAATGGCGCGGACGTTACACGCGCCGCTGCTGTGGGGCAACACCAGTCGACTACGGTCGCTAGCAGCGATAAAACATAGCTACGACCAGACGTAGCGAAACTAGTCAGACGTAGCGGCTGGCAAGCTGCTAGCGTTCGTTCGATCGCAATTGGTCACAATGAGCCATAGTGCTAAAACACGCAGCCAACGATTTTCTCGCGCTGCGTACAGGAGAGTGCGGTATGACCCAGTCAGAGTTTTTTTGCGTCCTGGCCGAAGTGTTTCAGGTCGAACCAGCGCAAATCACGCCGACCACCGAGTTTCAACAACTAGCAGGCTGGAGCTCGCTAATGTTCCTCGACTTGCTGTCGGTCGTCGACGAGGAATTGGGCGTCACGCTCTCGCCGGCGAAAATCTTGGCGTGTCAGAACGTCAGCGATCTGACCGCCCTATTGGGCGATAAGATTGTCGATGCCAATCGCGTGGCTGCGTAACTCGCTTAGCGAGTGCGTCGCACGATTGGCGAATTCCGTCGGCACTAGGTCTCCAAAGCTACTTCACGTCGAAGGCGAATGAGTCACACGCATGAGCGAACCGCTGGTGATTGTCGGAGCGGGTGGATTTGGCCGCGAAGTGTTGATGTGGATCAATGACGATTGTGTCGGCTTAGGGAACAACGTGCGCGGTTTCGTCGATGCTAACAAAAATGCACTCGACGAATTCGATATCGACTTGCCGATCTTGGGCGATCCACTCACCTACACGCCCGCCACCGACGAACGGCTGGTGATGGCAATTGGAATTCCCGCCATTAAAATAAAACTGGCCGAGTCGCTCCGAAGCCGGGGTGGCAAGTTTGCGACGCTCGTCCACCCGTCGGCCCATGTCGGCCCACGCAGCCAACTCGGCGAAGGTGTCGTGGTTTGCGCGGGTGCGATTGTCAGTTGCGATGTCGTGATCGACGAATTCGTAATGCTCAATTCTTATTCTACCGTCGGACACGACGCACGAATCGGCCGCGGCACAACGCTCAGCAGCCATGCCGACTGCACCGGTCACACGCGGATTGGTGAGGGTGTCTTCATGGGAAGTCACGCGTCGGTCATCCCCAGCATCACGGTGGGCAATGGCGCAACGATCGCGGCAGGCAGCGTCGCGATGCGAAATGTACCAGCCGGCGCCACGGTGCTCGGGGTGCCGGCCAAAAAGCTGTTTCAAGCGGCAACGTAATTTTCTAGTGGGGAGCAATCGTGAAAGCGGCAATCCAATATGTGGCGACCGCGCTTCCCCGACAGCGTCTCACCAACGAAGAATTGGCCGATGCCGAGTCTGGATGGACGGCCGCGAAAATCGAAGCCACAACGGGCATCGCCGAGCGCCGCATCGCCGCCGCCGCCGAAACGGCTGCCGACCTCGCC
>JBGSWC010000326.1:0-12521 GCA_041752635.1 Pirellulales bacterium
AGCGCACCGGCCGATTGAAGCTTTGCTGGCGTGACTTCCGCAAAGTGGGTCGTTCTCCCAACGAGGCGCAGTCGGAGTAAGCCGCAGTGCCTCGCTCACGTTGGAAGTCACAACGACTCGCCGCGATTTGTTGCCTGACAATGCCCTGCGTGGGGCAAACGCCACGTCGCACGTGTGGCTGCCCCTCAACTCCACGCCAAGTAGAGCAAGATAAGGTTCTGTTCGAATGAGAAGTTAGTGTGGGTGCCATTTGCGCATCGCGAAGCAGGCAAGCAATCCGACGCCACAATCATTGCCACCCTGCTGGCGCGATGTGGCAATGGCACCCCTGACCTGTTATCGTCGACAAGACAACTAATCGCGACTCCAGGTGATGTCGAGATCGGCCCTGTTCTATTTCTATTCGCGCAAGTTTGCGATACAGTAGAGTGGCGTTCCGATAGTTCAAGAAAGGCTCTCGATCATGGACAAGCCACAACAGAAGGGCTTTACCCTCGTCGAACTCTTGGTTGTCATCGCGATCATCGGCATTCTTGTCGCCCTACTGCTACCTGCCGTGCAGTCGGCGCGCGAGGCCGCCCGTCGCACGGCCTGTGCCAACAACCTCAAGCAGCTTGGGCTCGGTATTCTCAATCACGAGAGCACGAAAAAAGAGTTTCCTCCAGGTGCCCGTAGCACGTCGACCAATCACTTCAATTGGGAGGGCCACTTCACCAATTGGGGCATCGAAGTCTTGCCTTTTGTCGAGCAGCAAGCGATCTATGATCGTTACAACCAAAAGTTGCACAATACGCACCCCGACAATCTTCCCGTGCTGCAGACCCGGATGGAGATGATGGAGTGTCCGTCGGCGACTCTTCCGCCGGGCACCTTTGTTGCCACACAGCTCGCCCACGCCGGGCCCATCGCCCCCTCCTCCTATAAGGCCGTATCGGGCATGCGATTTGGTGCCACCAACGGCTATTACGACTTCGCGCCCAGCGTGAACGATGCGGGGCGAGTTCCTGAGAAGCGTGGCGCATTCTACCGAACCGGGATTGGGAAATTCGATAACGTTCGCATCAAGCATATTACCGACGGTACTTCAAACACGCTCATGATTGGTGAGTATTCGACCTACGACGCGACGCGACTCGACGACGCCGACGGGATTCCCTTTTGGGCCAGCTCGCACTCTTTCCACATTCTTGCCGCAGTGCAACCGGAATCGTATACACGCCTTGCTGACTTCGATCGCTGTTTGGCCGCCAACGGCAACCAGTTCTGGCAATGCGATCGTGCCTTTGCCAGTTTGCATTTGTCGGGCACCATGCAATTCGCCAAGTGTGATGGATCTGTCACGGCGGTTTCTCCCGATATCGACGGGCAAGTCTTCATGGCGATGGGAACCATCGCCGGTAACGAAGTGATCAACGACGACCTGTAGGCGGTGTCATGAAACCGGTAATTGATTTTCGCCGAAATGCGATCGCATTGCTGTTGTTTGCACATTGCGCGACCTACATCGGATGCGGGGAGGGGAGTGATTTTGCGATGGCTCCGGTGTCGGGCAAGGTGACCCTCGATGGCAAGCCACTGGCCGAGGCTCACGTTGGGTTCGAGCCAATCGCCCAACAGGGGACTTCGGTTGCCGGCCCTGGCTCGTATGCCACGACCGATAAAGAGGGCCACTTTGAACTGAAATCACTCGATAATCACAACGGGGCGGTCGTCGGTTCGCATCACGTAACTATTCGAACCCTTCAAGCCGAGCGTGGCCCAAACGGCGAAGTCAAAGTGATCCAACAAGAAATCTTGCCCAATCGCTATCACGCCGAAACGGAACTGACTTTCACAGTTCCCCAGAGTGGAACCGAAGCAGCGGATTTTGATCTCGAATCGAACTGAGGCTGCAACAACTTCCGCAGCATTGTCAGCCGCAAAATGAGCCCCACGAAGAAGGCGACCGCACGGCGTTCTAGCTGCACAATCTCTAACCGAGTGGGGACCGCCGAGCGTGTGCCACTGGCTCCGCCCAAGCGTGCTTGAACCTCGCACTGGCAAAGCTCATGGCACTCAGAAGAGTCTCGTTGAGTTGGCCGATGTAACGGTTGCGACTTGGGCTTGGACAATTCCTCTCACGCTGGTATCCCCGCAGACCCCCCGACCAAAAACTTGACGGCCCCGACGCCGAAGTTTACGCTTTTAGCTGGCGCTTCGTGGGTCAGGGTCTGCGCAAAGCTGGAATTTTCTTGCGCGGAATCAACGGCCCACGCAGAATTAGTGGAACAGGCCATCACGATACTCCGCGCTTTCGCAGTGGTAGTCGCGTGCATTGGCATCGGAACTAGCCCATCACGGAGTTTGTCCGCTCGCGCGCGAGATTCGAGTGGAAGTACAGGAGTTTCAGCCGGTGGCATCCAGTCGCAAACGTAAGTCGTTATTCCCATTAGCTTCCTCACGACCCCGGCGGAACAGTTCGCGGCAGCGTGGTTTATCGGGTAAGGGTCGCGCTCGAATCCTCAGAATTGAATCGCTAGAAACGCGACTCGTGCTCTGTTCTCCGGCGGGTGACTACGACGGTAGTGGCACTGTCGGGCCCGAGGACTACTTGGTCTGGAGGAACAATTTCGGGTCGACCACGGAATTGGCCGCCGACGGTAATGGCAATTTAGTAATCGACGCGGCCGACTTCACCATCTGGCGCGATAACCTCGGCGCGGTGAGTACCTGTGCTCCCGGCGAATTCGACATCACCAGCCCCACCGGCGCGCTGGCCGACAAAACACCAACGATCACTTGGGAAGCCGCGCACTTTGCTGACTCTTACGAATTGCACATCTCCAATGGAACGAACGTAGTTCAGTCCCATACAGGACTCGCAACAACCTTTTTGACGCTGACCACACCACTGGCTGCCGGTAATTATTTCACGTATGTCGTCGCCAAAAATGACAACGGCATGGAGATGGCTTCCAATAGCGGTTTGCCCTTCACCGTTGCTGACGCAACGATTTCGACGGTTTACTTCGCGCAGTCCCACGTTCAGAAACCGAGCGATCCGCTGTTCGGTCTGGTGAGCAACCGCGATGCGTTGATTAAAGCCCACGTAGTGGCTCCTGGTTCGCCCGCCGCACCCGAAGTCACGGCTACGCTGACACTACACAACCAAACGCTCGTTTTGCCGCTGACGGGCCCAGATGTGCTGCCCGCTTCGATACCCGATGGGCCCGGGGTCGTTCAGCATTCGTTTACAAACACGTTTACGGCGATCATTCCGTCAACTTGGATGCATCCCGATCTCGATATTACGGTGACTGCCGACATGGCAAACGTCGCCTACAACAATCTCGAGATCGGTGCGCCGACGGTGGTCGACATGACGATGTTCGACGTGCAATATTTTGCCGACACAAATGGCGACTACCCGGCCGGCACATTGGAAGAAATCGAAGCCAAGTGGCCCGTCGCCGATCTAATTGTGACTCGCGTGCCCCATGTCGTCTTTCCGGAACTAGTGATTCCTCCTCGTCCCGATGTCGGAACCCCTGCCGTGCGGGTCAGCTCGCCAGCGGAATACCTAGCCCAGACCGGACTTCCCTTTGACGGCGAACAAGCAGCAGCGCTGGCTTGGAATGGCGCCTTGAAACGAGCCGCCGGACGTTCGGGACGCGTCTTTCTGTCGTATGTCAACATCTACGGCGCGAATGCGGGTGGACAAGCGGGCGGCTTCGCCGGCGTCGGCAACGGCACCTCGGCGGGCATCCTGCACCACGAACTTGGCCACGCACTTTCGCTCCCGCATTGGGGTGGCAATGCGTCGTATCCCTACAATGGGCCGATGTTCGGCATCAACCAACCGTCGCCCACGAACCCAACCCACGCCGGCCCCACTTGGGCGTTTGACCTGCCGACGATGACATTCATTCCACCCACCACGCAACCGGGAAATGTCGGTAACCACCCGGTCGGCACCTTCAAGGTCGACCCAATGCAAGGGGGTGGCACCGGATATCAAGAATCCGGGTTCCTGCTCAATCACTTTTCTGATTACTCGATGAACCAGATGCGGAATTATCTGGAAGGGCACGTCCTGGAATGGAACGAATCGCTCGGACGCTATGCGTCATGGAATCAGAGCGCTCGGGACTACACTAACGCGGTGACGAACAATGGCATTCGGTATCCCGTCGAGCGGGATGTCGAAGTTATCAGCATCTTGGCCTCGATTTCGGGATCGAACCAAGACGTCAACATGGTCTACCCACCGATTGGACCTTACCAAGGGGGGCTGATTGACCTCTTCGACCCACGCAGCGCGAGTGACCGGGCGGAAGCGAGGTCCGACTACGGCTCGTCTGCCGATTTTGATGTGAGTCTGCGAATCATCCAGGGGGGTGTCGAGAAGATCTATATGTTGCCCGCTTCGTGGCAAACCGGCGTCAGCCCACTCTCCTCCAGCAGCCTCATAACCGAAGCCCTGAACCTGCCGGCCGCCGATGGCGAGGTAACCAGGGTCGACATGCTGCTGACTCCCAACGCCCATATCAATGGCCTGCCTGCCAATCCACAGGTGCTGAACACTTGGGCTCCGGTGCAGCCCGATCCCGCCAGCTTTGCGGTACCACCGACCGCTGGTGGCTCCACCGCCATCACCATGCGTGCAACGACCGGTGTCAGCACGGGCGATCCGGTCGAATACCTGTTTACCGAGCTCACGGGCAACCCTGGCGCAACTTCGAGTGGTTGGCAAAGCAGCCCCAATTATACCGACATCAACCTGCAACCCTCGACCCAGTACGCCTATACCGTGACCACGCGGGCCGGGTCGTACACCGGCCAAGCTTCCGCACCGATCTTCGTAACCACTAATGCCGCAGGATCTGTGGGGAACATTACTTATGACGGTTTCGCGTCGTGGGATCGAGATTCCGATCCTGGCACGTTCAACGCCAGTGGTTCCGACAAGCTGGTGGTGATAGTTTCGGGCGAGCACAACTTTCCTGGCAACTACAGCGGCGATGTCGTCAACGTTACCTACAATGGTCAGGCGTTGTCGAAGGTCGTTGACGTCTCGCCGAACGAATTCGGGCATGGACAAACAGCAGCAGACATTTGGTTCCTGGATAACCCAGGCAACTACGCTGGGTCGGGAACGATCGACGTTACTTTCAACGGCAACAACTGGGTCGTCACGGCGATTGGGCTGTCGGGCACTGCTGCCGGTTTCGGTGCCACAGCAAATGTGACTGGCACTTCTTCGGTGAATCTGACGACAGTGGGCGAGAATTCGGTGGTGATTGCTTCCGTCGGCATGGGTGGCATGGGGAATACTGCGACACCGCTTCCGGGGATCACGGGCAACGCACCTTTGACGACTGTCGATGCGTTAGAAATCGGCAGCAACTGGGCCGGCCATGCAGTTGGCCGCGCCACGATCGCCTCGCCCAGCAGCAGCACTTTTTCGTTCAACACGACGAGAACCGACGTGGTGACCATCGCAGCCGAATTCCTTGCCGCGCCTGTTGGCTCCGCATCGCTCACCCTCCCGACCAACCTTGGCGCGACCGATGCCGCGCTCTCGCAATTCGCCAGCGAGCCCCGGCGAACTTCGTTTCGTCCGGCGCAATCAAGAGTGACCGGCGGCGCGACGGCCGAGCGGTTGAGCGAAGCAAGCCTGTTACTCCTAGCCCACAGCCGTGCGCCGTCGAGCACCGATGTCGAGTTCGCCGAATTCGAGTTGTTTGACTCGTCCTATGAAGACGACTTAGGGAGCGACGACACCAGCACCGACATCGGAATCTACGAACTCGCGTTCGACTCAGCGGACTGAAGCGACTCGTAGTGCCGGAACGAAGTTCTGACATACCGAAATCGGCATGGGAATCGAACCGCCTTAAGCGGGACGACGCGACCACAAGACAGCAACCCGCGAACGTGCCGACGTGAAACCGACTGACGTCCAGTTCGGCCGTCGTGCTCACTTCTCCAATGCGAGATCAATCACGTTGCTACCTGGTTTCACCTCGAAGCGGAGTCCGCTGGTCTGTGGCGAAAGATACTTTTGTGGAAAAGCGGGTCTCGCTTGGTCTTCGGGGGCCTTGTTGGCGGCATAGTCGTCGAGCGTATAGTTTCCCAGATCAGTCGGCGGACCCGAAAGATAAACCTGGTGTGGCCCGACGATGGCCCCATCGCCTGCACTGTGTGTAGAGAGTTGATAGGTTCCCTCTTCACTGATCATTCCACTGGCAGAGGGGCCCGACTCGGGCACAAAATAAACGACCCCCTCGGTCACAATTTCACCCTCGAAAGTGACCCGTCCTTGTACGGGCGCCCGACCCCGATCGCCGCAACCGACGCACAGCGCTAGCCCCAATACCAGCATCCCGCCCTTGATTACTGCCATTGTTTGACCTGCCCGCTGTCACGTACGGCCAGCAGTTTGAAAAGCCCAAAATCGATACTTTCCGATAAGAATTGCACGGAGCCGTCGGCGAAGAGCACGTGCGCTCCGCTGGGATGCGCTGACTGAATCGGCACTTGATTGTCGTAGTTTGTGCCGGTGCTGGTAGGATCTGAGAAGCGCCCTCCCTCACACTGTTTTGTGCCCAGTGGTCGCGCATTGATCACCGTCGTATTGAAGACCCTGGAGTCGCGCGCCGGGGTGTCGTCGGTCTGTCGATCGGCACCGATCCAGAACCCGTGAGGGAACATTCCACGGCAGTCGTACTCCTTTCCGGGATTGGCAGGATTAGTGCCCCAATCCGAAGTTTCGCCAACCATCATCACGTTTGTGCTGCCATCGGTAATCATGGCGTAGCTTACTTTTGCGTGGGCGAACAACACGCCGTTCCAAGCATGACGACTGTGCTGGCTGTTTCTCACAAACTCGTGACTGATCGCGTCGACGCGACTGTCGCCTCCTGGTGGGTCGATCGCACCGGCTATTGCAACCATCGAGCCGACGTGTATCCGCACACGATTCCAGGCGTCTTCTCCCACAAATCGAGGGCAGGGACTCGAGGGGCAGTCGTACATATCGACACTGGTTCCGTCCATCAGGCGTTTGTTTTGCGCGTTGGTCGAGCCGCTCCAGCCATCGTCGCCAAAATCGGCAGCTTCATAAACCGTGCCGCCTTCTGAGTATGGCAGAATCCAGACGGCCCAGCTCCAGCCTTCGTAGTTGCTCGTCGGGCTGTCGGTTGTGCCTGGTGGAAAGTGTCGAAAAGTCGAATGATAGTTTTGCATCGCAAGGCCAACTTGCTTGAAGTTATTCTTGCATTGCGTACGCCGGGCCGCTTCGCGGGCGGCTTGCACAGCCGGCAGCAAAAGCGCGACCAACACGCCGATGATGGCGATCACCACCAAAAGTTCGACAAGCGTAAATCCCTTATTCAAATATTTCGCGTGGCGCATAACATTCGACTCCCCGCTGTGAGAACCGCGAAGCGACACCCCCTGCAACGGCCCTCGCAGCCGCCGTCACAATGGCATCGTTGAAAAGCTAACTCCAGATTGTAATGCAATTCAGGAGAGAGGTGTTGCGAAAATCCCTCGTTTTCCTCGCGCAGGACCGAGGTTCACCGATCGGCAAAAAAATGACGCGACGGGGTCCCCTCTGGCTGTCAGCCAAAACCCGTCGCGTCGGTGAGTTGCGGCCCCTCCCCAGGGGCCTTGCCTCAGACAAAGTTACGTCGCCGTTGGGACACGTCAATTTGACGGCCAAATCGCCAGGGCAACCGGCGCAATCGCTACAAAGCGACTCTCAACCGCCGATCCAATCGAGCCCAAAGTCAAAATTCACCGCCGAATGGGTGAGCGCTCCGACGCTGATGCGATCGACCCCGGTCGAGGCGATCGTTGCGATCGTCTCCAAATTGACGCCGCCGGAGGCTTCCAGAACGACGCCCGGCGCCGCGGCGTTGCGTAGCGCGACGGCCGCCTCAAGCGTCGCCGGCAGCATGTTGTCGAGCAACACAATATCGGGCCGCTCGCGCAAGACAACCGCCAGTTGCTCGAGTGTGTCGACCTCGACTTCGACAATCATTTCGCGATGCGACGACTGCTGCTCGCGACGGACGCGGGTAATCGCTTCGGCGAGCGTCATGCCTTCGTCGGCTGCGAGCGCGACATGGTTGTCCTTGATCATCACCGCTTCGCTCAGCCCCAAGCGATGATTGCAGCCTCCCCCCTGCCCTACGGCATATTTTTCCAACAGCCTCCAACCGGGCAATGTCTTTCGCGTATCGTAGACTTTGGCCTTGGTCGCCGCGACGCGTTCGACGTGTTCGCGAGTGAGTGTGGCGATGCCCGAAAGTCGGCCAAGGAAATTCAAGATGGTGCGCTCGCAAGTGAGCAGTTCGCGGGCATTTCCGCTAAGCGCCGCGACCAATTGGCCCGCAACTATATCGGTTCCATCGCCAGTCGCGAGTTCCGTTTCGATGCCCGCTTCAAAGACCTGAGCGACAATCTCAATCGTCGGCAGCCCGGCCACCACACCATCGCGTCGAGCAACAATGTTGGCCTTCGCTTTTGCTCCGCCTGGTACCAGCCATTCGGTCGTCCAATCGGCCCCGCCACCAATGTCCTCGGCCTTGGCAAGCTCGGCCAACGTGCGGCAGCAATCGGCAACCGACTCGTTCCAGTCAACTTGGGGGTAGTCGGTTGGCATGATCGACCTGTCTCAATGCAGAAGCAACAACAATGAATAAACGTGATTCCCGCGCAGGCGGAAATATAGATTGGCAGGCAAATTTAAGCGTGCAGCTGGAACTAGCGAAACGCAGCCGAAATGGCTTTACTTCTCGATAGTTTCCACCGCATCGAGTTGCGAACATAATCGTCTAGATTCCCGCCTGCGCGGGAATGACGATAGAACTACGTCATCATAGCTTAGCGTTTCCACTACTCCCATTGCCCACAACAGATGCCGCTCCCCGATCTCACACAACGCGAACAGTCGGTCGTCGCCACGCTGGTGTGCGTCGCGCTGGCGGGCATGGCAGTGCTGTGGGTCTTGCATGGTGGCACGCGTGGACAGATCGACATCGACCGCGCCGAGCCATTGCACTACGCCTTTCGGGTTGACGTGAACACGGCCAGTTGGCCCGAGTTGTCGCAGTTGCCACAGATTGGCCCCATCATGGCCACCCGCATCGTTGATTACCGCACCGAGAATGGGCCGTTCACGAGCCGTGAGCAACTGATGGATGTACCCGGTATCGGCCCGCGGACGCTTGAGCGAATTGAAGAGTATTTGTTGCCACTGCCGGATGATGCGATGGTGGCGGAGTCGACGGGGGACGGGGATGGTGAAGATGGGGGTGAGCGTGGGTAAGGACCATAGTGAAGCACCACGCCCCTTCGATGCTAGGAATCCGTTTCGCAAAATTTGGCACCATGGTGCGGAGGGGATTGTCGAGCTAGATGACTCTAACCAAGAGGATCGCCGAGCGACTTTTTCCGGCTGGATAGCCAATCTATTCGTATGGGACGGAGTGCTGCCGATGCTGGTGGTGGCAATCCCGGAGTTGCTGCGCGTGCTGTTCCCAAATCCACTCGCAAATAAAGGCGTAATGACTCCGGTGGAATTGGTAAGCCTTCTCGTGCCAATTACGTTTTTTATCGTTCGGATAGCACGTGGAAGCACTTTGTTTCCACTCATTTACTCTTGGCAACGAGTCTGCTTTTTCCTTGCACTCTTCCCTCTCGCATTAGCGGAATGCGTAATCGTTTTGATTGGTGGCAACCGGCAAGCTTTTCCGGACGCCGAAGCCGGAGCGCTCGTGTTGTTCGCCGTTTACATCTGTCTGATGGCGATAGCGACTCTTCCGATTCGCAAGCAACGCGATGGTGGCGCGCACCAGCAATGAAGGAGACGTTGGTGATAATGGTGAAGGCTAATGTGTGCCGAAATTGTTGACTGCGCGTAACCGGGAGTTTACGCTGCCATCTGCCACTTTGCCGCTACACTTTGGACTTTGACTAATGAAGACGAATGCAACCTTGGTTTTCTTCGCTTGGGCTTTTCTATGTGCGCCGGCTACTCAAGCCGACTCCTTCGGCAGCGGGGCAACCCAGTTCGACATCGAGTTCGTTGAAGTCGGCGAAGCGGGCAATACCGCAGACTCAGACGATGGCGATATCAATCGGCTTGGCATTCAGAACCTCGGTTCGGTGGCATACGGCTATCGCATCGGCAAGTTCGAGATTTCCGAGGACGCGATCACTAAGGCCAACGCCCTGGGTGGCCTTGGCATCACTCAAGACAACCGAGGCGTTAACAAGCCTGCGACAAGTGTTAATTGGTTCGAGGCGGCCAAGTTCGTGAATTGGCTGAACACCAGTAGGGGCCATCAGGCGGCATATAATTTCGATTCCGGCGGCAACTTCCAACTATGGAGTACGACGGAAGCCTGGCAGCTCGGTGGCGAGAATCTGTTCCGCCACAAAGACGCCTTTTATTTTCTCCCAAGTGCCGACGAGTGGTACAAGGCAGCCTACTACGACCCGGCGACAGGTCTGTATTACGATTACCCAACAGGAAGCGATAACGTGCCCGATGGGATTGACTTCGAGGGGGACACGCTCTTCGATGCGGTGTTTACCGATGGTGCCCTCATCGCCGATCCAAACGATGTCAGCGATGTCGGTGTGCTAAGTCCATTCGGCACGGCCGGCCAAGGTGGAAATGCAATGGAGTGGGAAGAGACCGAGCTCGACTTAATGAACGATGCTAGTTCGGTTGAGCGAGGCTTTCGCGGTGGATGGTGGGATTCTCCCGAATTCGATCTACGCGCGACAAATCGCGACTCCGCAAACGGGTCATTTGATATCTCAATTGTGGGATTCCGCGTCGCCTCGCGCCCCATCCCCGAGCCCAGCACCTTACTAATGACCCTCGGCGTGACAGGTGGGTTGTTGGTCTGGCGGCGACGGCGTCGAGCCTAGCGGTCGGGTCGCCCGATTGCCGATCCAGCCTCGGTGTACAGCCGCAGAGCGGCGGCATTGTCATGCGTCGCACCCGCTCTCGAATGCCGCCACTACGTGGCTCAATTCGCTGAAAGCTGAACGCTGACTGCAAGCCGCATACTGCCTACCGCCCACGGCCCACTGCCTACTACAATCGTGAGGATCCCGTCAACTTCCTCGCCGGCACACCCCACGCGGCGACTTAACCTTATGCCCCAATTCCAACTCGTTTCCGATTTCCAGCCCGACGGCGATCAGCCTAAAGCGATCGAGTCACTTGTCGAAGGACTCAAGCAGGGTCGCCGCGAGCAGGTGCTGATGGGGGTCACCGGCAGTGGTAAGACGTTCACCATGGCGAACGTCATTGAACAGATGCAGCGGCCCACGCTCGTGCTCTCGCACAACAAAACGCTCGCTGCCCAGCTTTATGGCGAGTTCCGCGATTTCTTTCCCAACAACGCGGTCAGTTACTTTGTTAGCTACTACGACTACTATCAGCCAGAGGCCTACATTCCTCAGCGCGATATTTACATTGAAAAAGATGCGTTGATTAACGAAGAGATCGACCGATTGAGGCTCGCCACCACCAGCAACTTGGTGAGCCGCCGCGATGTGATTGTGGTGGCGAGCGTGAGTTGCATTTACGGCTTGGGCTCGCCCGAAGACTACAAAGCGATGATGGTCGCCCTGAGCGTTGGCGACGTCGTCGAACGCGACGAAGTGCTGGCCAAACTCATCGACATTCAATATGCCCGCAACGACACCGACCCAGCCCGCAGCAAGTTTCGCGTCCGCGGCGACTCGGTCGAAATCTGGCCCAGCTACGAAGAGTTCGCTTACCGTGTCGAGTTTTGGGGGGACGAAATCGAACGGCTTTCGATCATTAATCCCACTAGCGGCGCAGTGATCGATACGCTCCAGCAGATTTACATTTACCCGGCCAAGCACTTCGTGTTGCCCGAAGAACGCATCGAAGCGGCAGTCAGCAACATTCGCAAAGAACTCTCGGGGCGGCTCGAACTTTTCAAGCAACAAGGCAAACTGCTCGAAGCCCAACGACTGAACGCCCGTACGCGGTACGACATCGAGATGATGCTCGAAATGGGTTATTGCCCGGGCGTCGAAAACTATAGCGGCCCCCTGTCGGGCCGCCCCCCCGGGTCGACGCCCAACACGCTGTTCGACTTTTTTCCCGACGACTACCTGCTGTTCATCGACGAGTCGCACGTCACGGTTCCACAAATCGGCGCGATGTACAACGGCGACCGCGCCCGCAAGACGACACTCGTCGAACACGGGTTTCGACTCCCCAGTGCGCTCGACAATCGCCCGCTCAAGTTCGAAGAATGGCACAAACGGGCGAAGACCGCCATCTATGTCTCGGCCACCCCGAGCGATTTTGAGCTACAGCAATCGGGGGGCGAGGTTGTCGAACAGGTCGTCCGGCCCACCGGGCTGCTCGACCCGGTGATTGAACTCAGCCCGGCCCGCGGCCAAGTGCCGCACTTGTTGGGACAGATTCGCGAGCGATCCGCCGTCGGCGAACGGGTGCTGGTGACGACGCTCACCAA
>JBGSWC010000327.1:0-12086 GCA_041752635.1 Pirellulales bacterium
GGCTTGGCTTCGTTGACTGTCAGCGGACGGCCCGACTGCGACGATTCGTGAAGCCCCGCGATGGCGGCTTTCGCCCCCTCTTCCGTGGCCATTTCAACAAATCCGAAGCCCTTGCTGCGACCGGTATCGCGATCGGCGATGACCTCGGCACTGCTGACCTCGCCAAATTCGGCGAACATCGTTTCGAGATCGCTACTCGAGACGTCGTAGCTGAGGTTGCCACAATACAATTTCTTACCCACCATCGAACTCCTTAAGCACTAGCGCACACATCGCGGAGGGGCCGCAAGGTATGCCGAGGAATCGGTCAACGTGGTGACCTGCCAGGTGGGACGGACGAAAGCGCGTCGAGATACTCGGCGAAATTCGATGACGAATGCCATCGAAGTCGTTTTCACGATCGACTGGCCTACCGCGTAATAGTGTACTCGATTTGCTCGCCGACAGATACCCCACGGATGGTGCCATTACGTAGGCTATCGGGGGCGATGCTTCGGGGGCGAAGGCATTTGGTCTACCACCTGAAGAACTCCAGCGATACTGATGATTTGCCTTGACAATTGGCCGACGATTCACCCACTCCCGCTGTTTTTTTCCAAGGGTCGCGATTTTACCCAACGTGATGGAGTAATTCAGTGAAACCGGAAATCGCTAGTCGTCGTGCGACGCTTGATTTTGCTCTAACTTTAGCACGGCCTTGGCTTTCCGCTCGGCTTGCAGTCGCACCTGGCGTGGTGCGTCGGCTTGAGAAATTGCACACTGCGGATGAATGCCGCCCGATGAATAAGTCGCGTGGCCGCAGAATGGGCAGATGGGGGGTTTGGTCGCCAAGAGCAGTGGTTCTGGTTTCTTCGTACTCATCGCTATCTCCTTAGTTTCAGTGTTTCGTCGTTTAGTGAGTGGTTCGGTCGTCGGCTCTCTGCATCCGTAACATGCGGCGGCGGGCTTCGGTGCGGACTTTCTCGCTCGCGCTCGGCATTTCGATCACAACCCTCAGGTCGGCGGCTGCCAGACCGCCGCGCGCCGTCGCGTCATACACTAAAGCACGGTTGTATAGCGCCATCGCGCGAACGTCGGCGGGCGATTCTGCCGTTTCGATTACAGTGCTGTAATCCGCGATAGCTGACTCGTAAGCTTTCAGACGGGCTCGTACCATGCCGCGACGGTACAACCACTCAGAGCGATATTTTGGTGATATGCGGCCACGGAGCCAATCGATCACATTCATACCATTATCCGTTGTCGAGTCAGCTATCACCGATCACCAGAGATGGTCAGTGTGACTCCCGGCAGCGACGATAGCAGTTGCAGTAACTGCCGACGCGACAGCTGGGAATTATATGCAATTCGGAATATTCGTTGTGACGACCGCGATCCTTCCACCATTGGCTCGCTACTCGTGAAGGCAAAGCGACGGCTCAAGAAATCGAGCACATTTCGCGCCAACTCCACCCCGTCGACCGCAAGTCGACAGGCATAGTCGTCGTCGGAAAGCCACAGCACCGACCCCGTAATTAATTGTGTTTGCAGGCGAACCTGTCTTTCGCGAACCGCAGAGAATAGTGACTTGCCGAGGTATTTCGGCATGCGCTTGGCGAACCAAAATGGTCACGGCGCCGCGCCGGGCAATTTGAGTGCTAACGCTCGGCTCGAAACAACCAAAGCGACCGACCTCGCGGTGGTGTGGGCGAAAGCAATTCGCGGAGAAAAAAATGGACTATCGAAAACTCTAATTTCCATTATACCTAAAAAAGCTGCGCGTGGGGGAAAGTTCCGGAAAGAATTCGCGGGAACTACCGCCACCGGTGGATCGGAATTCGAATAATCCGCCGATAATGGGGCCATTTAAGCGTTTTTATGAGAGTCCAAAAAACACTGGTTCAAACAGCCACTGGCGCCTTAATCGCCGGATGAGGTTCGTAGCCAAGCAGCGTCACATCGTCGTACTTAAAATCGAACAGGCTCGTGACCGACTCGTTTAGCTCGATGCGAGGCAGCGGGCGTGGATCGCGTGAGAGCTGGAGCTTGGCTTGTTCGAGATGATTGTCATAAAGATGAGCATCGCCAAGCGTGTGAATAAATTCACCTGGCACAAGTCCCGTCACCTGGGCAATCATCGTCGTGAGCAGCGCATAGGAGGCGATGTTGAACGGCACGCCCAGAAAGACGTCGGCGCTACGCTGATAAAGCTGACAACTGAGTCGCCCTTGGGCCACATAAAACTGAAACAACAAATGGCACGGTGGCAACGCCATATGTGGCACGTCGGCGACGTTCCACGCGCTCACGATCAGCCGGCGGCTGTCGGGGTTGGATTTGATTGTATCGACGACATCGGCGAGTTGGTCGATGGTCTCGCCGCTGGCACCCTGCCAACTGCGCCATTGTTTACCGTAAACGGGGCCGAGTTCGCCTCGCTCGTCGGCCCACTCGTCCCAGATGGTGACACCGTTTTCGTTGAGGTAGCGGGTGTTGGTCTCACCCCGCATGAACCACAGCAATTCGTGAACAATCGACCGGGTGTGAACCCTCTTGGTCGTCACCAGCGGAAAGCCGGTGGCCAAGTCGAACCGCATCTGGTAGCCGAACACACTCCGCGTACCGGTTCCGGTGCGATCGCTTTTGGCGACGCCATTGTCGAAAACGTGTTGCAAGAGGTTTAGATAGGCTTGCACGGCTGCGCCGAGGGGATGGGGGCCGGGTGCCAGGGATCGGGAAAGAACAAAACTTTGGGGCAAAATCCCCAGTTCCTGTCCTCCGACCCCTCGATTCAGCTCTTCGCCAAATATTCTTCAACAACTTTGGCGAGCAACGCGGGATCGTCTTTCTCGCGCAAATGGGCGATGCGGTCTTCTTTCATGCCGAGTTTGGCGAGTGCCGTGACGACGTAGTCCCACTGTTTCTGGCGTTTCTTGCCCTCGGTGAGATAAAGCTCCGTCACCAACTCACTGAGCCGCTGGAGCCCAACCGCTTCGCGATTGTCGTAGAAGTTCTTGATCGCTTTTTGCTGAAATTTTGTATATTGCCGTTCCATAGATCGATTCTCTCGTATCAGGGCGTACTTAGCGAGTTACAGACGACGGAATGCCGTTATTTCTGCACCGAGATTGTGAACGAATGAGACGGGTCCCTTAGCCGGAGTGGCCGACTTGTAGCCGGATTCGCAAGAATTCGGGACGCCTTCGATCATGGTCCGAATGGTTGCTAAATTAGCGACAAATATTCACAGCCTTGTAGGTGGAGAATAACGATTCGCCTTCGATTGTCGATTTTTTCTGGGCACTTTGCAATCGCCCAGGCGACCGGCCGCTGGGTGTCAAAAAAATTGCTAGGTGTTTCGCCGGTCCGGGCCGCTAGTTAGACTAAATCGGTCGCTGACGTCGAAGTGTGGAGTCGCGACTCGAGTCGCCTCATAGTTTCTCATGCCGATGAAATTGCCGTGAAACAAGTTGTTGCCGTCATTAAGCCATTTCTAGTCGAAAAGCTGCTCGAGAGCCTTCGCCGAGCGCCACTCGAAGCGATGGCGGTTCGTGAAGTGAAAGGGGTCGGTCGCCAGAAGAGCTACCTCGATCGCTACACCGAGAGCGAGTATAGCCAGGCATTCTTGCCGAAGGTCGAAGTGACGCTGTGGGTCGCCGAAAGTCGCGTCGACGAGGTGATCCGCAAGATCGTCGAAGTGACCCGCACGGGTCGGATGGGGGATGGCAAAATCTTTGTACTCACGGCGAAGAGCTATGACCAGGTGATTGAGATTTAGCCGCGGGGCGGAACTTGTTCTTGACGGCAATACTCACGCATCAAACCGCGGCTTCTTCGCGTGCGAAGTAGCGTTCGAACACTCCTCGCGTGCGGTCAAACATCGCTTGGGCTTCGCTTTCGAGTCGCGCGGCATCGCTGTAGCCGAGCAGGAACGCAAGCCGCGCGAGCTCGCGATCGTCGGTCGGCAGTTCGTGCCGGCCGGCGGCGTTCATTAAGCGAATGCGGGCTTCGACGCTGCGCTGGAAGCGGTAACTTTCGCGGAGGAATGCGGCGTCATTGGCTTCGAGATAGCCTGCTTCTTCGAGTGCCTTAAGTGCGTCGAGAGTGCCGGGTACGCGGACCGCAGGATCGTCGCCGCCATGTTTGAGTTGCAGCATCTGCACTAAGAACTCGGTATCGACGGTACCGCCACGACCTCGTTTGAGGTTACGCGGCGTGGCGGTTTTCTCAAGCCGCGTACGCATTTCGCGAATCACCTGGGCATCGCCGGCTGTCCACTTGGGACCATAGGCAACGCGGTCGATGGTACTCGCGACGAGTTGCTTGGCGGCTGATTCGCCGAACACGATGCGTGCTTTGCAAAGCGATTGCCGCTCCCAAAGTTGAGCTCGCCCGCTCGCGAAGTAGTCGTAAAACGCTGTAATTGGTAGCGCCAAGGTCCCACTTCGTCCGGTCGGCCGGAGCCTTGAGTCGATTTCATAGAGCCGTCCGAACGGCCCAATATGGCTGGCGACTTTGATGATTCGCTGGGCGAGTTCGCTAAAGAAGTGGGCGTTATTCGTGGTGGCGCCCCGCGAGCGACCGTTGTGCCGAGTCTGGCCATCGGCCTCGAACAAGAACACGAGGTCGAGGTCGCTGTGGTAGTTGGGTTCGCGTCCGCCGAGTTTACCCAGCGCGACGATTACGAAATGGCACGGCTGTCCCACGCGCGGCGCGAGCTCCGCCGCGATCGTGGCGTCGATCGCATCTTCATCGTCGGGAAGCGGCCCCACGAAAGGTTGGCCGAACTTAGCGACCATTATCTCATATTCGCGCTCGACGATTTCAAGCAAACAAACCTCGGCCACATCGGCGAGCGCGGCGTGCGTTTGCTGCACGTCGTCTTTGCCGAGAATGTCGCGTACGCCCACCCTCAGGTGTTGGGCGTTCTTGAAGCTGTGCAGCATCGGCTCGATGTCTTCGGCCCCACGCGTCAGCTCGGCGAGCGTCGATTGCAGACCCCCACGCGACGGCAAGCCATCGACAACGAGGCTATCCATCAGCTCGTCGATCATACCCGGATTGCTGGTGAGTATCTCGGCCAAGTAGGGGCAAGCCGCACAGAGCGTGACATACAAGTTGAGTGTTGCGCGATTCGAGCTAAATAGCTCCCACAGCGACGCTTTGCCGCCGAGCGAATCACTCACCCGACTCAGGTTCACGAGCGTCGAATCGGGTTCGGGCGTCGCGGCAATAGCCGACAACAGCCGCGGCGCGATCGACGCCAAGAAGTGCCGACACCGGCGAGTCGACAGAAAGCGAATCTTCTCGTCGGCGAGCGCCATCAAGTTGTTGTAGGCCGCTGGCACGTCGCTAAACGGATAGCGACCCAGCACCGCTTCGATTCGCTCGACTCCAGGATCGGGATCATTCACGAGATCGACCTCGGGCTCGGCCGTAGCGTCGTCGCCAAACGCATCGTGAAGCAAGTGATCGAGAATCCGGCGGTTGACTTCGGTCCGCTCGCGATGCTCGGTCTCGAACTGCTCGCGGGCAGTGACCCGATCGCTGTCTTGATAGCCAAGTCTCATGGCGAGTTTTTGCAGCTCATCGTTCCCTTCAGGCAAGACGTGCGTTTGCAGATCGAACATAATTTGCAAACGATGCTCGAGCTTGCGAAGCGCATTGTAATTGTCGCGAAGCAGCGTTCGCTCTTGATGCGTCAAACAACCGGCATCGGCGAGCCTTGCAATGGCCTCGAACGTGTTTCCCGTTCGCACATCACTCAGCGTGCCGCCGTTGAGTAATTGCAAAAATTGAATTGCGAATTCGATATCGCGAATGCCGCCGTGCCCTGTCTTTACGTTGCGATCGCCAGCACCAGCGGTCCGTGTGTGGCGTTCGATTCGCCGCTTGAGCGAGCGAATGCCCGTGATGTCGGCAAGGCTCAGGTAACGGCGATAGATCCATGGTTCGAGCCGCTGGAGAATCTCTGCGCCGAGCGACGCGTCGCCAGCGACCGCTCGCGCTTTGATAAAAGCTTGTCTCTCCCAGGTGCGGCCCTTGATGTCGTAATAGGTGAGCGCTTGATCTTTCGACAAGCAAACGGCCCCCCGCGAGCCTTCGGGTCGCAGTCTCAGATCGACACGGTAAGCGGTGCCCCAACTGGTTGGTTCGGTCAGCATCCGCACCAAATCGCGCGACAGCCGCGCGAAGAACTCGTGGTTGCTCGTCGGTCGGCGACCGTCCGTTTGGCCATCGGCGTCATACAGCAGCACGAGGTCGATGTCGCTCGAATAGTTCAGTTCGCATCCACCTAGTTTACCCAGAGCAAGCACAACAAATCGGGCCCGGCCATTGCGTGTGGTGGGAACCCCTATTTTGTCTTCGAGGTCGCGGCGGACAAATCGGTACGCCGCTTCGATCACGGCCTCAGCGACGTAGCTAATCTGCCTTGCGACAGTCGCCACCGGTTGTCCACGCACGATATCGCCATAGGCGATTCGCAACACCTCGCGTCGCTTGAACGACCGCAAAGCCGCACTCGCATCGACAGGGCTTTGCAGCGTGAGGACCTCGGCCGCTAGCTCGTCGACGAGCATATCGCGTGCGACGGGCAACCCTTCGGTCGCGCGCAACAAGTCGTAACACTCGTTGTCGACTACTAACAGATCACTTAAGTACTGACTCGTCGAAAGCAATTGCAACAAGTTAGGCAGCGCATCGCGGTCGCGTTCGAACAGCGCCGCCGTCGCCATCGGATTGCGGGTCGAACGAATGAAGCGTTCGAGATTGTTCCACGCCATGTCGGCATCGGCCAGTTGCGGCGCGATGTGGTGAAACTGGTCGCACAAGCTCGCCAGCAAGTCGAGTGTCACACCCGACTCGGCAATCCGCCTTAGATTGGTGTGCCCGGCAATGCCCTGGCGGAGATGCAGCGACGCCAGCAGCGGCTCAGCCGATTCCGGTTCATCGATATATTGGCGCAGCAGGTCGATTTGAATCATGGTTACCCAAAAACGCGTGGGAAACGCGCCAATTTTTTTCCAACCGCCTGCAGTGGTTCCTTTAGATTATTAAAAGTCGCGATGCATTACCAGCTAGAAATGCCGCAAATTCCGACGCCGGCGACTAACCACCCGATCTGGCCAGCGCAAATACCTCGGGGCCCGTGTGCTGCGTCACCACATTCCCAAACAGCGTGTGGGCGTTGGCGTCGTAGACGACCACCGGAATTGTCTCGCCGATTTGACGCTGATTGCCGTCGAAGACGACAATGCGGTCGCATAGCGTGCGCCCCGTGAGTTGCACCTGCGGGCCTTCGTCGCCGCGCTTTTGGCTTGCTTTGCTGGGGCCTTCGACTAGCACCTCGACCTGACGGCCCAGAAAATCTTGGTTGTCGGCTTCGCTGATTTCGTTCTGCAGTGCCAGCAGACGGTTGTTGCGATCGCGTTTCACTTCATCGGGCACGTCGTCGGGCAGCCGGTCGGCGGCTTTCGTCGAAGGCCGCTCGCTGTACTTGAAGATGAAGCTATTCTTGAAACGCGACTCGCGGACCAATTGGTAGGTGAGCTCGAAGTCGGCGTCGGTTTCGCCGCTGAAACCGACGATGAAATCGCTCGTCACCGCCACGCTCGGCACCGTTGCGTAGCAGCGAGCAAGCATTTCGCGATACTCACCAATGGTGTAGCCCCGCTTCATGGCCTTGAGTTGTGCGTCGGAGCCACTCTGCGCAGGTACATGCAGGTATTTGCAGCATTGGGGCAAATCTCGCACGACCGCGAGCAGGTCGTCGGTCATGTCGTTGGGATAGTTGGTGACGAACTTGAGCCGCTCGATGCCCTCGATTTCGGCAAGCCCGATGAGCAAATCGGAAAGCCGCGTCGTGCGGTCTCCTTCGCGATATTTGTAACTGTTGACAGTTTGGCCAAGCAGCGTGATTTCTTTGCAACCCTCGGCAGCAAGTTGACGTCCCTCGGCGAGAATGTGTTCCGGTGGTCGGCTCTGCTCGGGGCCGCGAACGCTGGGCACAATGCAATAGGTGCTGAACTTGTCACAGCCAATCTGAATCCGCACGTAGGCCTGCCAAGGGGTCGGCCGCATCGACGGATCGCGCAAAGGGTCGAAGCTCTCGTGGCTGCGGGCGATGGTGTCGCGTTTGCCCTCTTTGCGACCCAAGCTCACTTCCATTTGTTGCCCATCGCCAGCGGCGATTTTGCGGACGAGGTCGGGAATCTGATGCAATTGCCCAGGGCCAACGACCAAATCGACATAGGGAGCGCGGTCAAAAACAAGCTGCTGGTCTTTCTGCGCCATGCAGCCGATGACGCCTATCACTTTGTGGGGGTTGTGTTGCTTCGCATTCTTGAGCCGCCCTAGCGCACTATAGATTTTGTCTTCGGCGTGCTGGCGAACGCTACACGTATTAAACAGCACGACGTCGGCATCGGCCGTTTGGCTGGTGATTTCGTAACCGTCCTGCCGCAAACTGGCCACCACGAGCTCGCTATCGAGCACGTTCATTTGGCAACCGACGGTTTCGATATACAGTTTTTTCATGGGGCCGATATTCTGCTAGCGTTTCGACTACGCCGCCTTCTTGTGCTTTTTGTTTTTCGAGCGTGCTTGGGCCAACTGCTGTTCGACTTCGCGTACTAACTGGTCGCGGCGGCGACGCATGTGACCCACTAGCGAGGTGATCGCCACGAAGGCCACCACGCCATACATGGCCCAGTCCCAGGGTGTCATGTCCATCTAACGAGCCTCCTGCCCCGGTGATTTGAATCGTCCTGCGTCTCACTATACTCAATAAAGTCGACGCGACGTAGGCGAGTCGCTTGGTAATGGCACTGCCTGTGTTGTTGGCCGCGAAGATTCTCCCTAACTGGCTGAACAGAGGCGACAAGCAAGGCTGCCGGTGCTAGCACCGCAGTACAAGCGACATATCGGTTCAGACAATCCGTCGCAGCGACCACTGAAAGGCCACTATCAGCCACGATTATCGCTTGAGCTCGAGATTATACTCCCGAACGTCGGCAGTGACCGAAACCGACAGGGGATTGTTCACCGGTGTCGCGTAGCCCGTAGGAATCGGCCGATTCTTGAGCGCCTTCCGGTACTGAGCCAACTCAAGCTGCTTGTTTTCGCTAAGCAGTTCGGATGGGAATTCGGCTTCAGCAACAGTCACAATATGATCGCACGCACATGCACCCGGTTGGCCGTTGCATTGCAACTCGAATACGCCTGCGTCGTCGGTCACGCCAACCGCCATATACTGGGGTCCAAGATCCAACATCGGGATGAACCGCACTTGGGCATTGGGCAAGGGTTGGCCATTAAGCAAAACAACGCCCCCTGCAGGCACGATGTCGGGCACCGACGGACCGCCGCAGCCGACCATGGCTAATAGCCCAAGGCAACAAAACGCTGCGATTGTTCGGCATCGACTCATATTTGATCACTCGGTTGGTGTTATCTGACTGGGTCGTTTAGTCTTCGTTCAACGACGCTATCTCGCCATCGGCACGCATCGACAATCGCTGCAGTGTGACCAAATTGGCGCTCCCCTCGAATGCCAAAAACTGGGCCGAGCCATCGCAGAGCACGAAGTTGGCACCCCCCGGATGAGCGCTTCCGAAATTGGTCTTGCGGTCCTGGCTGCCAATGGTCAGGTATGATGAATTGATCGGCCACTCGGTGTCACCGAGGTTATCTTGGCCCGAGTTGTAATTTGTCCAGGCCCAGCCGCGATAGTCAGCCAACGGGGTACTCACGGTCCACGTCGGGTCGAAACTGTGACGCTCACCCGCCAATAAGGTGTTCGACAGACCATCGGTAATGTGACGTGGAGCCACTTTGCTGTTATAGAACATGACGCCATCGAACGTGGCGATCGACACCGGCCAGGCTTTCGTTCCGGCGTTCGCGAAATAGCTGTTGGCACCGAAATAATACTCGTTGTACTGCATCACCCGTTGTTCGACATCCGACGGGCAGTTGTAATTGTCGATATAAGATGCGCCCAAAGAGTCGGCCCCAGACGAATAGGCATATTCACGTTGTGTGAGGTCAAGCTTTTCGAACAGCGAATTGAGTTCCATATAGGGCATGGTCCAAGTCAGCCACGAACCCCAGCGGCCGGGAATAGGTTGCGGCGGACAACCGTCGGTTGGACAACTGCTCTGAAAGATCGCCCCTGACTGACTCCCTATCGGGACGCAAATCCCCGGCGGGAAGAACTTCTTGGCGTCTTCGTGCAGCAGGCAAGCCAACCCAATTTGCTTCTCGTTGTTCAAGCACTGAGCACGACGCGCCGACTCGCGGGCCGCTTGCACTGCTGGGAGCAGCAACGCGACCAGAATGCCGATGATGGCGATCACGACAAGTAGCTCGACGAGCGTGAAAGCGTCCCGTTTGGGACACGAATCAATTGGTGATAATTGCGGCATCGGTTTCTTCGGGTGCATTGAGTAAAACGCCAAAAAAACAACTCCGAAATTTCGGAAAATTAACACTGCGACGCTGGCGATGTCAGATTTGCGCTGCGCCGAGCTCAGCATAAGCGGTATTCTAGCCAACCTTGGTTGAGCGGCAAGAGTCTCGACAACTTAGGTTCGAACAGAAAGTAACTTCCCTATTATAGGGACCGCGCCTTTCGAGCTGGAAAGGGCCATTTTCGCCGACATCGGGAGGTTATTTTGCGTCCGTTCGTAGTGGAAAATCGATAGCGCGCAATCTTTTTGTGAAACTTCAGTGAAGGCTTGCTGTTAACTGACTTCTGATTGCTACTATCTCAGGAGCCTGACGGTGGTGCGAGTCGTTATCTTGTTAAACGAGGCGACGACCGACGCGATTAGGAGCGTTCCGGCAGAATCGCGTCACCCCTCATTGTGGTCAAATAACTGAATCGAAATTCACTTTGCCAACTTGCGAGGATTGGAACTGATGGTCATGAAACTATTAGCGGGTGGTTGTTTATCCGCGAGCTTGCTTTTTGCAACCGGTCAGTGCTTTGCTCAGATCGTTTTTTCGAAAGTTGCCGACGAGTGGGGTACAATTCAGTCCGATCCTTTCGGTGCTCGAGGGGCACCCAATGGCAACCGATTCTGGAACATTCAGGGCGCGAACAATGGTACGTTCGCGTCATCCGGTACACTTCGCTTTTACATGGACGATTTGCTGACGCAGTTGGACGGCCAGTTTGGTTCCGGCAATTGGCAGATCGACAATGTGACGCTCGTTGTCGATCAGGCGCCAGCGGGGTTCTCGGCCCCGGGATTAGTCGACATCTTTCACGTTACCAACGACACCATTGGTTTCACCAACGGCGAGGAAAGTACCGATACTCCGCCAAGCGACTTTTCGGGGCTTACGCGAAGTCCGTTAGTCTTCAATACGAACGCGGCTGCCACCGGTTTTCTAGCGGATGCATCAGACGACCAAATGAATCCGAATCCCAATCTCTTGGGTACCGTTACAGCAGTCAGCCAATATTCTTACGCCAACGAATCGGCGGGTAGCCCCGATTCAATCGGCGTGTTCAGCGATCCAGTTGATCCGACCTCGGCAATTCCATTGTCGCCCAGTTACAGCTTGACTCTGCCCGAAGCTATGGATGGTTTGTTAAGCGAGTTTTCGTGGACCAATCTGCAAGCAATCATCGATGATCTGGAAGACGGCAGCGATCCGCTGTCGTTTGTATTTGCTCCGGGTGACGCTAATGTCGCTGCGACCTACAAGGGCGGTTTCAACGAAGGTTCGTATCCTCCGCGGATCTTTATCGAAGCGAGCGGGATGTCGAATCCGATGTTGAAGGGCGACACAAACAACGACGGAGTTGTCGATACGCTCGATATCGACCCGTTCGTTTTGCTGCTGACCGACCCTAACGGTTACGTTACTGCGTTCCCTACTATCGACCCATTAGCAGTCGGTGACATCAACATGGACTTAGTCGTTGACACGCTTGACATCGACCCTTTTGTGGCACTCCTTACGAGTGGCAGTCTTGGCTCGGGTGGCGGTGCGGTACCCGAACCTAGTTCAATCGTGCTACTGGGTGTGGCCGGTTTTGGCCTTTTAGTTCGTCGAAAGTAAATTGAGCTTAACAATAATCCGATTCGGTCAGG
>JBGSWC010000328.1:0-3838 GCA_041752635.1 Pirellulales bacterium
CAAAGGCACCGCCGACGACAAAATCGCCGCCCTCCGCGACGCCGGCATCGAAGTCGCCGAAAGCCCCGCCGACATGGGCGAAGCAGTCAAACGAGCGATGAAGCGGTAGCGTTGTTCCCACCTCCAACAAGGATGAGTGCTGGGGAGGGGAAAATGACGAATGACGAAATCCGAATGACGAGAGGTAGTCGTCGAGCTCGTCATTCGAGCTTCGTCATTTAAAAAATCTCGCCCCCAGCCCTTCTCTTCTAGGGCGGGGGCAACTTTCCACCCAAGATACTGTGCACGCACTTGTTACTGGTCCCGGCGGATTCCTCGGTCGCTACGTCGTCGAGCAGTTGCTCGCGCGGGGCGACCGGGTGCGAGGGCTTGCGCGCGGCGATTACCCTGAGATCGCTGCTATGGGCGTTGAAATGGTCCGCGGCAATTGGGCCGACCGCGAGGTCGTCGGCCGCGCGTGTGACGACATCGACTGTGTTTTCCACGTCGCCGGTAAGGTCGGTGTCTGGGGACATTGGTTCGACTATTTTCGCGACAACGTACACGGCACGCTCAACATTATCTCGGCCTGTCGCGAGCAGGGTGTCCCTCGCTTAGTGTTCACCAGCAGCCCTAGCGTCACCTTCGATGGCAGCGACCAACGCGGCATCGACGAATCGGCCCCCTATCCAACGCGATGGCTCGCCCATTACCCCCACAGCAAGGCGCTTGCCGAGCAATTTGTGCTGACCATCAATGGCGACGGGCTAGCGACTTGCGCATTGCGGCCTCACCTCGTTTGGGGACCGCGCGACCACCACCTCACCGCTCGACTCATCGAGCAAGCGCGTGCGGGCCGGCTCCGCCGCGTCGGATTGGGCGCGAACCTCGTCGACATGGTCTATGTCGAAAATGCAGCCGAGGCTCATTTGCAAGCGGCTGATGCCCTCGCGACTGAAAACTCGCCGGTGGCGGGCAAAGCCTACTTCCTCAGCCAAGGCGAGCCGGTGAAGTGCTGGCAGTGGATCGACGAGATCCTCGCACTGGTAGGTCTGCCGCCGGTCGACAAGGCAATCAGCCGCCGTTCGGCCTACGCGATCGGAAAATTGATGGAAACCGCTTGGTGGACGACCCGGCAGTTCAAGAGCGAGCCACCGATGACCCGGTTCGTCGCCCAGCAGCTAGCCACCGACCACTGGTTCGACATATCGGCCGCCAAGCGAGACTTTGGCTATCAGCCACGCGTGTCGACAGCCGAAGGAATGGAGCGACTAGGAGCGTGGCTGCACAAGTCGTCCCTCTCCCCCGAGGGTCGAGGCTAGGTGTGGGGTGAATGACGAATGAAGAAATCCGAATGACGAGAAAAACCGTTGTTGTTTCGTCATTCGAGCTTCGTCCTTACCCAAAACCCAGCCCCAGCCCCAGCCCCACCCTCCTAGTGGGGGAACCGAACCGGACCCTACGGGTCCGATACGCGAAGCGGTAAAATCGCACCTCAGCGAAAAACTAAACCTAAGAGACTGAGGCACCCCGTGCTCCGAACCCACACCTGCGGCGAACTCCGCAGCGAACACACTGGCAAAACTGTCACCCTGTGCGGCTGGGTCGATAGCTATCGCGACCAAGGCGGCGGATTGTTCGTAGATTTGCGTGACCGATATGGCATCACCCAGGTCTCATTTGCGCCGCCGATAAGTTCCCCGGAGCTGATCAACGCAAGCAAACAACTGCGTCGCGAATACGTAATCCAAGTGAGCGGCGAAGTTGCAAAGCGGCCGATGGGACAGGACAATCCTCGCCATAAGACCGGTGAGATCGAACTCTGCGCCAAGGAACTGAAGGTGCTGAATCAGTCTCACACACCACCCGTGTCGCCTTCTGAAAGCGTTGCTGAACTCGCCGGCGAAGACCTGCGGCTCAAGTATCGCTATCTCGATTTGCGTCGCGCGAAGATGCAGAAGGCACTGATGCTGCGCGATCGCATCATCAAGATCATGCGCGACTACTTTGCTGAGAACGATTTTCTCGACATTGAAACGCCCATCCTCGGCCGCAGCACTCCCGAGGGGGCCCGCGATTACCTGGTGCCTAGCCGGGTGCATCACGGGCATTTCTACGCGCTGCCCCAGTCGCCGCAGCTCTACAAACAAATTTTGATGATCGCCGGCTACGACCGTTATGTGCAGGTCGCGCGTTGTTTTCGCGACGAAGACCTGCGAGCCGATCGTCAACCAGAGTTCACGCAACTCGACGTCGAAATGAGTTTCATCGACGACGACGATATCATGGGCATCATCGACAAGCTGATGGCGCGTCTCGCAAAAGAAATTGCCGGCATCGAGCTCAAGCTGCCGTTGCCTCGGATGACCTACGACGAGGCGATGCAGCGCTTCGGACACGACGCGCCCGACCTGCGATTTGGCATGGAAATCGTCGACTGCACCGACCTCGCTGCCAAGAGCGACTTTAATGTGTTCACAGGTGTCGCGAATTCAGGCGGATTTGTCCGGGCGATTAATGTGAAAAAAGGGACCGACCAGTATAGCCGGCGAGGTATCGACGCGCTCACGGAGTTCGTGCGTGGTCATGGGGCCAAAGGACTCGCTTGGTTCCGCTGCGAAGACGATGGCACACTCGGGTCTGCCATTGCCAAAAACTTTACACCCGAATTGCTCAAGGAATTCACCGAACGGCTCGCCGCCGAGCCGGGCGACTTGATCTTGTTCTCGGCCGACAAGTGGGAAGCCACCTGCAAAGTGCTACACGCCCTGCGGACCAAAATCGCCCGCGAAATGCAACTTTACGATCCAAAGCAGATGAACTTCTCGTGGGTGGTGGAGTTTCCGATGTTTGAACATGATGCTGACGAGAATCGTTGGAATGCGATGCACCATCCGTTTACTGCCCCGCTCGATAAAGATTTGCCTCAGCTCGAAAGCGATCCCGCTAAATGCCGGGCCAAGGCTTACGACCTGATCATCGACGGCTCCGAAGCGGGCGGCGGCACCATTCGTATTCACGACTCCGAAACCCAGTCGAAGGTTTTCGGACTGCTCGGCATCGACGTCGAGACAGCCCGCGATCGGTTTGGCTTCTTGCTCGACGCGCTCGCCTACGGCGCCCCGCCGCATGGCGGCATTGCGCTGGGCATCGACCGGGTGGTGATGCTGTTTGGTGGGCTCGACAACATTCGCGATGTGATCGCCTTCCCGAAAACGCAAAAAGCGACCGACATGATGACCGAAGCCCCCGGCGCGGTCGACACGAAGCAGCTCAAAGAGCTCGCCATCAAGCTTGACTTATGATCCTTGATAACAGAATCCGATCGGCGTCTTTACTTTCGCTGCTAAATTCCCAAAAATTCCTCGACCGAGTCTCGCATCGCGGCACGATCGAGCGACTGCCCTGTCCAACGCTCCACGGCGAGCGCCACTTCGTTTACGGCAAGTGTGACTCCGTCGACAATTTGCAGTCTTCGCGAGGCGGCCGCTTTGATTAATTCGGTACGCGACGACTGAAGCGTCGTATCAACGATCGTGATTTCAGCCGGCAAAGAGTCGACATCGATGCGTGCCTCGCCATCGCTCGCGGCAACAATCAGCACGTCGGTGTCACTCGGTACCGTGAAGTCACCAGTCGTGAGCGGAATCGAAGTTAGCACGTCGCTGCCGGGAAGTTCTCCCAGTCGACTGATGAGTTCACACAGTTCGGTTTCACGACGGCTCGCAAGGGCGAGACTCGTGGGGCTCTCGACGAGTACGGTGCTAGCGAGTGTAAGCGCGTCGCCGCCGACGCCGAGCACCACGACGCGACGGCTCGCGAAGTTGCCGACCGCTTGCCGCAGTGCTCCGACGCGTGT
>JBGSWC010000329.1:0-2679 GCA_041752635.1 Pirellulales bacterium
TTTCACCGGTCAGTTTACGTTACAAAAGGTAACACGGCCGCTGACATTTGTCGCCGATGTCGATGTAAAGAACGGATGGCATCGCGTTCGTGGCAGTTTCCGCCTGAAGCAGTCAGACTTTGGTATCAAGCCGTTTACCAAGGCCTTCGGTGCGATCGGCGTCGCTGATGAAATGACTGTCATGGGCGAATTGTGGGTTGCCCCGTCGGCAGGAATGGCTAAGAGCCGCGACGCGATCGTGCGCTAATTGGACCGGTTTGTTCCGAAAGACTGCAAAAGACGAGCTTCTCATGATTTCGTGTCCGACGATCCGCAAGGATGTCATTCGCCAACACTATAACGTCTCGACTCTGTTTTACCGGCTATTGTGGGGACGCCACATCCACCACGGTTACTGGGAGGCCGATGAGTCGCCGGCGGTTGCACAAGAGCAACTGACCGATCGCCTCGCCTCGGCGGCCGACATCCCCCACGGTTCTTGCGTTATTGATGTCGGTTGCGGAATGGGTGGATCGTCACGACGGCTCGCGAAGCAACTCGGCTGCGACGTTACTGGCATCACCATCAGTCCCTTTCAATGCCGGTGGGCGAAACTCGCCGCGTGGCGCGAAGGGTTGAGTCGCCAAGTCCGTTTTGTTTGTGACGACGCCGAAACGGTTGAGCTACCAAACGCCAGTGCCGACTTAGTTTGGAGCATTGAATGCACGGAGCACCTATTCGACAAACCCGCCTTCTTCGAGCGCTGCGCAAATTGGATTAAGCCCGGCGGAGCCGTGGCGATTTGTGCGTGGCTCGCTGGCCCCAATCTGAATCGCGACCAAGAAGAACTCGTCTACAAGGTCTGTGAAGGCATGTTTTGCCCCTCGTTGGGAACGAGCGATGACTATCAACGATGGCTCACGGACGCCGGACTCAAGGTCGACCGCATAGAAAATTGGACCCGTCACGTCGAACGCACTTGGGAGATCTGTCGAGACCGCATTTCGCGGTTTAACATCCATCGAGTGGCTCAACTGATTGACCGCGGCCAGACAATTTTTCTCGACCGCTTCGAAACTATCTTGCAAGCGTATCGCACCGGTGCGATGGAGTATGGGTGCTTCGTTGCCCGCAAATAAACATGAACACAACGCACAAGCCACCCGCAAGTCGGCTTCATTCAATATCGGCTGCTCGGTCTCATTGGACCGCCAGTCGTATTGTCGGCTGCGCCGTTGGCATAGCAGTCCATTTGCTGTTCGCCTTTACCGTGTGTCATCTGTTTTGGTTTCTGCAAGTGGGCGGGACTGCAGTTGTCGGCAGTTCGATGCTGCTGAATGTTGTGCTCGCGCTGCAATTTGCCGTGCCGCATAGCTTGCTGCTGCACCCTGCAGTCAGAAAACGGCTGTCCCGTTTGATTCCACCGGTATTTTACGGTTTGTTCTATACCACCGTGACGTGCGTCTCCCTGTTAGTCGTGTTCGCTTGGTGGACACCCATCGAGCCCAAACTTTGGGAAGCCACTGGCGCGTTGCGGTGGGTTGTGGAGGCAGGATTTTTATTGTCTTGGGCTGCACTGTTCTATAGCCTGCAACTCACCGGACGTGGTTTTCAAACGGGGCTTACCCCTTGGCTGGCTTGGGTTCGCCGCCAGCCGCCGCCACGCCGCGAGTTCTCTCCGCGAGGTGCCTATTTGCTGATACGCCATCCAGTCTATCTCAGCTTCATGGGCCTCGTTTGGTTTACCCCGACGATGACTTTGGATCACGCTGTGTTGACCGGCATCTGGACCGCCTATTTGTTCGTCGGCAGCTGGCTCAAGGATCGCCGCCTGGAATACTACTTAGGCGAGTCCTATCGCCACTATGAGACTCAAGTCATTGGCTATCCGTTAGCACTGTTTGGCCCACTCGGCAAGCGACGCTTCGACAACGAGAGTGGCGATCCAGAAACACGTGTGGCAAGTCAGCGAGCGGCATGATAGCAAACGGCGACAAGTCGGTTGTCCAGCGTCGCCGTTGGCGACTCATGATAGCGTACGCGATCGTGCTGTTGCCCACGCTGGTTATCGGCGCATCGCGCGCACTCGAATCGAACAATAACTCACCGATCGATTGGGTCACACACGAGTTCGCTCCGCGGGCTGACTACGACAGATTCTGTGACACATTTGGTCCGGGCGACACCGTGGTGTTGAGTTGGGCCGGCTGCGACATCTATGACGAGCGACTCGATGTCTTAGTCGACCGGTTGCAGCGCGATCGCGCGTTCCTCGATGCCGACGGTGAGTCGTTGTTTTTCAGCGTCACATCCGGACGAGCCGTCGCCCTCGCGCTCACCGCCGTGCGGAGTTCTAGCCAGACGCCGCTAATGAATTCCGACCAAGCGATCGACCGGCTTCGATCGAGCCTCGTTGGCTCCGATCGACGCACGACTGCGGTGGTCGTTGTTTTCACTAAACGCGCACTTCGACAGCGGTCGCGTCTTGTCACCGACATTTGTCGCGTTGTCGAGCAAGTCGCTCAAGTACCCACCCGCGTTTTGCACCTGGCCGGTCCGGTCATTGACGGCTTGAGCGTCGATCAAGCGAGTCAATCGACACTGGCCAAGTATGCTGCCCCTTCGGCGGTGGTGGTATTCTTGCTCTGTTGGTCAGGGCTCCGCTCGTTTCGTGCCGCTGCGATCGTCTTTGGCGTCGCC
>JBGSWC010000330.1:0-13201 GCA_041752635.1 Pirellulales bacterium
CCGCGTCATCCGCTCCCGCCACCCACGCCACTTCGGCGCATCGGTACCACAACTCATCTTCGACCTCCCTGAACAGAACAAGCTGGCAGAACGCCTGTCAGGGTAACCGAGCGGTCAAGGGTGGCTGTGGTGGGCGCTTACGATCGACAGCGAAATGGCGACCGTGAGGAGCGATACAAGCGAAAAATGAGAACTACCTGTGGCAAGCCCCAAATTCCTGTACCACCCCTTATGAAGGTACAAGGTCAGTGACGTTGGTCCAGCTTCCGCAAGTTGCGCCTCGTCGAAACTCGCAGAGGTGTCTTACTTGATAAACGGGCCCCGCGCTGTTGCCTGAACGCCCGATCTACGTACGCAAGGGACTCGTGGGCGCAGGGCCAGCCGATCTTTCCCCGCAATGCCGTACGGTAGAGGTCACTTCAGCGAGAAAGAGCGTGGCTCCGCCACTAGGGCGCAAGCTGCGGCTTTGCGGGCGAGTCATTCCGCGATGGCACGGCGAACCGGCCATACGGCCGACCCGTTTTGTTAAACGTGTCAGCGAACGCGACCGCGTCTTCGGGGGTGAACTCGAACGCCAGCGTGCGGTGGAACTTACGGTGCTCGTAGACATGAACGACGAAGTCGCGTTTCGGCTCGACTCGGCCGTACTCGTCTCCCTCGGTTTCGGTCTCCGAAGTGTCTGGGCTATCGATCGCCTTTACGTCATCGTCGACTTCCGTGGCGGCTGTCACTTCTTGAGCGGCTTCGCTCGCTAAAGTGTCGTCGGAAGTGTCGGTAGCGAAGGCGTTGGCGGGAATATTGTCTACGTCTTCATCGTCATCCTCCGACTCGTCCGTCTTCTTCTTGCGAGGCGAGCTTTTCTTTTTCGTCGCCTTCTTTTTCGGAGCGGGCGTCGCCACCTTTTTGCGTGGCGCGCTGCCACTGGCGGCCTTTTTCTTGGCCGTCTTGCGCTTCTTCACCGGTTTCTCATCGGTTTCGTCGTCCGTAGCGACGTCAGAATCGTCATCGGAATCATCGACTTCGCTGTCGAACTCGTCGTCGTCAACAAAATCGAATTCACCGTCATACAGGTCGTCGTCTTCGTCGCGTGGCATAATCACTTCGCACAAAAAAGGAGTTCGCATCAAAAAAGAAGTTCGCGTAGCCAGCAAGGCCAGCGCCACAGTATCCGCGACCACAATAGAACAGGCGGTCGCTCCAGTAGCCAGCATTATCGTGGCCTCACCGCGATGCGTCAACTCGGCACGACGTTGCGTGGCTGTGAAACAGCCCCCGGGCAGCGTAGAACGCCGGACCGGGGGCTGTTGTGGGTTTCCCAATTAACTAGCCGCGAAGCCTATTCGCAGCAGCCGCCTTCGCAGCATTGGCCCGAGTCACAGCAGCAGGGGCCATCTTCGGGGCAAGGACAGCCGTCGGTCGTGCAGTCGCAAGCCGAGCAATTGCACGTCGCGGCCTTAGTGCAGCAATCGGTGCATTCTTTGTCGGCACACGCGACGCCGCTGCCAATGCCACTGGCACAGCACGCGGAGACGAGTAAATCGTCGCTACAGCAACCATCGGGGCAGCAGCCGCTGGTTTCGCAACAACCGGCCGTGTCGCACTTGCAGTCGCCATTCTCACAGCCACAGTCGACGCACTTGCAATTTTCGCCGCACTTGCAGGCGGCCGAGACTTCGGCTGACGTGTCGAACGACTGAACCGAACCAAAAACAGCCGCGGCCAACAGGCCACCGGCAATAAACAATGTCTTAATCATCTGAGTTAAACCTTAAGTGACAGGTAATAGGCAGAAAAAAACGAAAGAATCGCTTCACCCCGGCGGAATTAATTCCGCCAAACACAGAGCAACGCTCTTCGATGGTTTCCTCCTATCGCAATCAGCGGCGGGTCGAAGTTGACCAGCCCCTCAATTCGCAAGTGCGACGTCAATAACGTCGACGGCAACTCGACCCAGATGACCACCGGTTCAATCGACATGTCGGTCACCGTTGCCACCGGCTTCGCCGGCGCACAACAGCATCCCAGCGGCGGGCAATCGCGCTCGCCACCACCCGGCCGTTCGCCCGCCTGTTGACGCTCAGCCAAATTGGCTCGACAGCACGAGGGCAATCGGTTGGCTTCGCCATCGTTACAGCAGGTTGCCGTCGATTCATTGGTGCCAACAGCGGCACAGCAGCACGGCATGGCCGCTGGCGAAATGCCCACGGCCATACTTAGGATCAACGGCAGCATTGATTTCCACATGCCCAAATTCTACCAATCCACAAACAGAAATCCAGCGTTTTTTCGCAGCAAGAGCAATCACTCGTCGACGAACTCAAACCCTTCGGCAACCGCTTGCTTGCGAATCGAGGTGGTCACCGCGTCGTCCAGTGATTCGCCAGACGTTTCGGCCAATTTGGCTCGTTCGGTGGCGATGTATTTGTCGCGTGCCGCGCTCAGCTCTTTAATTTGGGCTTGTATCGCCGACCGCTCGGCCCGCTGTTTTTCTACGTGCTTTGCCAACTCTTCGTTCGACAGCTCGCGAAGTTCTTCGGGCAATGCATCTTTCTTGAGCTTCGCGAGATCGACCTCTTTGTCGCGGACCGCGTCGAGAAGGTCCCAATCGCTATTGCGATAGTTGGAACCCGCTTTGGCTGCGAAGCGACTGGCAGCGGCCGCCGGAGCGGCTTCGGCGGCGTTGGCGTCTTGAGCGGCTTGGCGACCGAGATTTAGCTTCCGAGCCTGATCGTCGCCATAGGCGATGTAGGTCTTATTAAGCTTGCCGTTCAGCTCGGCAAGCTGTTCATCTTGCGGCGCTTCGATGCCCGGCTCGACTTTGTTTTGGTCGATTACCAGGTACTGTCCATCAGATATCTTCGCCCCATCGGCCCACATGCCGCTGACACCTTCGTCGAAGGTGCCACAGTGAATGGTGCTGATGGTGATATTCTTGCCGGTCGCCTTTTTGCAGGCCTCTTTGTAGTCGACAGGACCTTGGGTAAAGGGCTCGTTGCCCGCAATGTAAATTGCGTGCATGCTGCCGGGCACATCGCTCCACTCGAGCTGGGCGACGGCGCGGTCGATGACTTGGCCACAGTACTCGTCGCCCCCGTTGGTGGTGAGCGCGAAGAGCTGTTCGCTGATTTTGTCGAGGTTTGTCGTGAGCGGCACGACCTGGCGGATGTATCCCGATTCGCGGGCGAGCCCTTGGTTGCCGTATTCGTAGAGGGCGACGCGAACGATTGGACGCACTCCGTCGCGCCGGACTGCCTCGAATTCATTGACGATTTTCCAAAGCTGTGTGCGGGCCTGGTTGATGAGCCCGTCCATGCTGTTGCTCGTGTCGAGCAGCAGGGCGACATCGATGCGGGGCGTCGTGTCAGCCGGACTAGCCGTTTTCGTGGCCTCTTCAACCGGTTCAGCGGCCAACAGCGTGCCGGACAGCGGCAGCAGCAGGGCAATAGCTAGCAGAAAGCGAGACATGGCGAGGGCTCCTGTACGGGGGGAAGTGATGTACCCCAATGAGACGCAGCGAGCCTTGGGGAAGTTCCCCCGCAGTAATGACGAAATTCGAATGACGAATGACGAACCAACTTTTCGTCATTCGTCATTCGTGCTTCGTCATTCATTGCGCAGCAAAAAAGGCTCGCCCTGCAAAACGCACGGCAAGCCTTGTCTCGTTGTTTTAGGCGACCAGTTCTGTTGGCGAAATTCGTAGCGAAACTCGCCCAAATTTTCGGCAGAGAACCAAGTCAGAGACAACCAACAGACTACATAGTCTTGGTGGTGGTCTTCGTAGCGGTCGACTTCTTCGCAGTAGTCTTCTTGGCTACCTTCTTTTTTGTCGACTTCTTCGGGGCGGCCTTCTTGGCCGGAGCCTTCTTGGCGGTCGCCTTCTTCTTGGGCGACTTCGTGGTCGTCGCTTTCTTGGTGGCGGCCTTCTTGGGGGCTGCCTTCTTCTTGGGCGACTTAGTCGCGGCTGCCTTCTTGGTGGTCTTCTTAGCAGCCTTCTTCGTAGCGGCCATGTCCTATGGCTCCTCGGTTGTTAGTGCCCAATGTAGTAAGTAAGTCTCGTTCCTGGGCACTGGGTGGAAGTTCGAGACCGAAAGGTTTTGCATCCGATGCGTTCGTGTTGGTTCGTCGAGCGCGTCGCTCAACTCACCCACACTGCGCGAATTAAATCGTCTACCTAGGTATCCTGTCAAGTCGAATCACACCATTTTGTTTAATCCGCACGACTGCGTAATTCGGCGATTGCGGCGTCGAACTTGAATCAGACCACGAAGCGTTCACGGCGCTACTTCCCGAACGAGGCTTCAATCGACCGCTAATGACGAAACCAGATTGACAAATGACGAAGTGTTTTTTGTTCGTCATTCGTCATTTGGTTTTCGTCATTCAGCGACGCGCTCAACCCACTCGCGCAACATCATCAGTTGCCGCGCGAAGTCGTGCTCGTTGGTCCCCACTGGGCTCTTGAAGAAGCTCGCCAAATGAGCGAGCGGGCCGCTTTCGCCGCGCCTGTGCGACACCACGGCGAGTCTCACCAGATCGAGCACCAGGGGTGCTGCGAGGGCTGAATCGCACCCCTGCCAGGTGAATTGCAAAGTCATGGGAGTGCCCAAAAAACCCTGGAAATGCACATGATCCCACGCTGTTTTCCAGTCTCCGAGGCTCTCGATGTACTCGATCGACACCAAGGTTTGGGGGGCGTAGCCCAACACGCTTGCGAGCACGGCATCTTTGCTGCGGACCTTGGTTGCCTTGTTGGCCGGGTCGTCGAGCACGCGGCCATCCATGTTGCCGAAAATGTTGTGGCCGACCCAACTCATGACCTGAAGATTTCGCGCGGCGAACATCGGCGCGAGCACCGTCTTAAGCAGTGTCTCGCCCGTCTTTCCATCCTGCCCCGCGAGCGGCACGCCACGCTCGCGAGCGTGTTCTTCGATCGCCGCGCAAGTCGCCCCCAGCGAAGGTGTGAAATTGACAAATGCACATCCCAAATTCACAGCGGCAATAGCGTAGAGCGAACTTGCTCGCAGTCGAAAATTTTTCGCATCGCCCAAAGATTTTTCGAGCGACGACCAGTTTTTGGGGAGCGTTGCCACATCGACCGGCGGTTCTGTCGATGCCAAATAGACCACGACCACCCGGTCGAGCTTGTTTGTTTCGCGAAAAGTGGTGAGGTCGGCTTCGATTTGGTCGATCATCGCGCGCGGCGTGTCGGCCGTCCGGCTCGCATTATCGGCGAGCGAAACGATGCGCTCGCCACAACCAAATGTTGTGCCGGGGACGATTCGCACGTCGATAGTGGCCAAATCATCGGCGACGCTGGCGACCAGCGTCGCCGGAACAACTCCTTCTTTGCCGAGAGATTCTGCTCGTTCGACCAGCGACTCACGACGGATGTCGCAGCCGCCGACGACCACTTCGTCCCACGCGGGGAGCGGAATCCCGGCAAACTGCGGTAATTCGGTAACCAGCCCCACCGACGGAGCGAGCCCTCGTTGTAAGGCGCATAGCCCGACGATGGCAGTTGTCGACACGTTGCCCCGCGCTCCGATAATCCAAACACCAATTCGTTCGCGAGACATGTCGGCCTGATGAAATTATGCGAGGGGAGGGATCGCCGAGGTGGGGGTGGCCAACGCTTGGCAGCGTGTGACCGGCGAATCTATCATTGTCATTCGCCGTCGTAGGAGCGTCAACCACGCTTCCTTGCCCGATTATCTCGACGCAAAGACGCGCAGACGCAAAGAAGCGAAGAGAAATCGCCATTGGATTGGCCCATCCTAGCCCGAAGCGTAGCGAGGGATTCAAGTGATTACCGTCCGTTTCTCGCTGTCGTGTCGGATTATGACTAAAAACTTTCTTTGTTCCTTTTTCACTCTGCGCTTTCCTGCGTCCCTGCGTCAAAAAACACCGTAAAGAAAACATGTTCCAAAAAATCGAAGCCGCCCCTCGCGATGCCATCCTCGGACTCACCGACGCCTTCCGAAGCGACGCCAATCCCGACAAAATCAACCTCAGCGTCGGTATCTATCAAGACGACGCCGGCAAGACGCCCATTTTGCCAAGCGTCGTCGAGGCGAGCCGCCGGGTGGTCGAGTCGATGACCACGATGAGCTATTTGCCAATCCCCGGCGCGCCGGAGTATGGAGCTGCAGTTCAGGAGTTGCTATTTGGTGGCGGCAGTGAGGTTGTGAGTTCGGGCCGCGCGAATACGGCTCACACGCCCGGTGGCACCGGGGCGCTGCGTGTCGTCGGCGACTTTCTGCACACGATGTTCCCCAAGGCGACACTCCACCTCACCGATCCAACGTGGCCTAATCACCCCAGCATCTTTGCCGCCGCGAGCGTGGCCACCGCGAGCGTGCCCTACTTCGATGCCGCGGGCAACGTACTCGCCTTCGACGAATTGCTAGCGGCCATCAACGAAGTGCCAGCGGGCGATGCGATTTTATTGCACGGATGTTGTCATAATCCGACAGGAATCGACCCGACTGCCGAACAGTGGTTAGAGCTGGCGGCCGCGATTCGTGCGCGAGGGGTGCTGCCGATTCTTGACTTCGCCTACCAAGGCTTCGCTGACGGTATTGCCGAGGATGCGGCCAGCCTGAAGGCATTCGCGACGACCGGCGATGAATTCATCGTCTGTAGTTCGTATAGCAAAAATTTCGGCCTCTATCGCGAGCGAGTTGGCGCAGTAACGTTCGTCGCCGCCGATGCCGATGAGGCCGCGCGTGTTTCCAGTCAAGTGAACCGTTGTATTCGGGCGAACTACTCGAACCCACCCGCCTTCGGTGCGTCGCTGGTGACGACCGTGCTGGGCGACGCCAAACTCCGACATCAATGGGAAAGCGAAGTCGCCGCGATGCGCGAACGCATCAACGGAATGCGACGGCTGTTTGTCGATAAACTGGCCGAGCACAATGTGCCGGGCGATTTTGAGTTCATCACCCACCAGCGCGGCATGTTCAGCTTCTCGGGCCTCACTCCTGAGCAAGTGAACCAGCTCCGCGAGAAATTTGCGATCTACGTCGTCGGCTCAGGACGCATTAACGTCGCCGGAATCACCACCAGCAACGTCGACCGGTTGGCCAGCGCGATCGCCGCCGTTTCGTGATGGTCGCTGATTGCTCCGCAATCAGAAGTCTGATCGCGGAGCGATCAACGACTATGGGCTGGCACCATCGAGCCGAGTGCCGCCAGCGCCACTCGCCATTCGGATTGGCCATTTGCATACGTTTCCCACCAGCGACAGAGATCGTTTGTGTGGTTGGTGTATTCAGCCAAGTGCCAAGCCTTGAGCGCCGCCGCGACCAGTTCAGGTCCGCTCTCGGTAAGTTCCACCTCTTCGGCAGCGGCGAGCACAGCCGGCACCATCGCGAGCTTCATTAGCTCGTCGGCGCGACCGGCGGGGACGTGTTCCACCAACGGTGGTAAGTCGGCTTGCAACTGCGCGAGCAGCCAGCCGAGCCGCACCACTTCGGGCAACCCCGGGTGAGGATTTGCCAGCACCGCCTCGAAGCGAACACTATTGGTCGGCGGATGGGCGACCCCATGACCGCCAGCGACCGGCATTACCAGGGCGACGCGGGCCGACTCGACGATCAGTTCAGGCTCGGTCAATCGCGCGAGCATCCGCAGCAAACCGGGGCCGCGTGCTTCCCACTGCTCGATAATCGGACCACGACGCAGCGCGATCTCTTCGGCAAACGACCGCGTGGTCGATTGCCGCATGCCGGCCGCCAGTACGTTAGCGATCGCCGCCGCGAGCGACGACTGCATAAGCGGCGTCGCTTGTGTGCCTCGATAAATCGCCGCCAGACGCTCGGCAATGGTGGCGGCTCCTTCAATGCCAGCGGCCGCGAGCGTAGCGGCCCGGTCGAGCCACATCGGTGCGCCTCTTTTGAGCCCGGCATCGAGCAGCGTCGCATTGGCTGCGTCAACCGACTCTCGAAGTGAAGTATCCGCCAGGCGATCGACCGACATGTGACCCCCCGCGATCCATGCGGCGGAGTGCAACGTGCTAGCAGCGACGGAGGTGGCCCATTGAATTTGCATAGCGACGAAGAGGGTAAAAGGCAGAGGGTGGAGGGCAGAAAACTGCGTGCATGCTAACACAAATCTCGAGTGACAAACTGACATCGCTGATAGCTGACCGCTGAATGCGGACTACTCTCAATCGCTGTGGCACGAAATAGCGATGCTTGCTAGATTCCGCGACCGACGCCCGCCGACGACTCCCGCCCGGAGAGACTGATATGCACCGTTTGCTCGTATGTTTAATCGCTGCCACTGCCGTGCCTGTGTGCGCTCAGCAACCCGCGCAAGTGCAAACGCCACAAGTTCAAGCGGGCGTTGCCCCACAGCCACCGGCCAATTTTCAGAATTCGCCCGCGGACCAAGATTATCTCAATACGTTGCTGGCGACGTGGGAAAAGAAGAGCAGCGCGGTGGTCAACTTTCGTTGCAAGTTCGCGCGTTACACCTACAACAGTTTTGGTGTCCCGCCGGGCAGCGTCATGCCCGAACATCAGGGCAAGTTCAGCGAAGCGACAGGTGAGCTCAGCTATCGCGCGCCCGACAGGGGCAGTTTCGAAGTCACACAACTGTCAGTCTGGACTCCCAAACCACGCGCGGCCGACGCGACCGGGCCGATCGAAGGGAGTTTTGAAGTTCAGAAAGATGGCGATGGGAACGACGCCGGCGGCGAGCACTGGGTCTGCGACGGCAAGAGTATCTATGAATTTAAGCAACAACAGAAAGAACTCGTCGAGCGACCGATTCCACCCGAGATGCAAGGCCAGCGAATCGTCGATGGTCCGCTGCCATTCTTGTTCGGGGCCGAAGCCGAGAAACTCAAGGCCCGTTATTGGTTTCGCATTTGCCGCGAACCATCGCTGACGAACGATAGTCAGCTTTGCATTCAAGCGATGCCCAAGTACCAAGCCGACGCGGCCAATTATAAGACGGTGCTCGTCATCTTCGATATGAAGCACGAGTACCTGATGCCGAAAGGCATTGTCGTTTACCACCCCGACAATAGCCGTGACTCGTATTCGTTCGATCTGGTCAGCGCTCAGATCAATCGGCAGTTCGGTCAGTTGTTTGAGGCGATCTTCAGCGCCCCACGCACGCCCTTCGGTTGGAAGAAGGTGGTGGTTCAACAGCCGGCCGACCCCACACGACAAGCGTCGGGGCAAGCCCCCGAAGCTCGATAGTCGCTGGAATGTTGCACGACTCTTCGAGTCGTGAAGTCGCGGCTCGAAGAGCCGTGCAACAATGTTATTCGTCGTCGGTCGAGCCGATGCGATCTTTGCCGACCCACTTGCGGAGGGCTTCGGGCACCACGATCGAACCATCGGCTTGTTGGTAGTTTTCGAGAACCGCGATCAAGGCTCGGCTGCACGCAATGGCGGTGCCGTTGAGGGTGTGGACGAAGTGGGTCCCTTTTTCACCCTTGGTTTTGTAGCGAATGTTGAGCCGTCTGGCTTGGTAGTCGGTGCAGTTGCTGGTGCTGGTCACCTCGCCAAACTCGCCGCTCTTGCCCCGGCCGGGCATCCACGCTTCGAGGTCGAACTTGCGATAGGCGGGGCCGCCGAGGTCGCCGGTGGCAGTGTCGATTACGCGGTAGGGAATGCCGAGTCCGTCGAACAATTCGCATTCGAGCTGCCGCAGTTGGTCGTGGACCTCTTCGCTCTGCTCGGGCGTTGTGAAAGCGAACATCTCGATCTTCGTAAATTGATGTACGCGATAGAGACCTCGCGACGCCCGGCCCGCCGCGCCGGCTTCGGTGCGAAAGCAATGGCTGATACCGACCAGTTTGATGGGGAGTAGTTCTTCGTCGATCACTTGATCGGCATAAAGTCCACCGAGAGTGATTTCGGCGGTGGCGACGAGATTCAGGTCTTCGCCGTCGATGCTGTAGATTTGTGTTTCGGGTCCGCGCGGGATGAATCCAACGCCACGCACGACATCGCCGCGAGCCATGTCAGGCGTGATGGTTGGCACGAAGCCCGCGGCCATTAATTTTTCGATGGCGTATTGCTGAAGTGCAAGTTCGATCAGTACCGCTTCGTTTTGCAGAAAGTAGAAACCATTGCCAGCAACGCGTGCCCCTCCCTCGAAGTCGATTAGTTTGTGCTGGGCCGCCAGTTCGACGTGGTCTTGGACCGGGAAACTCATTGTGCGGGGTTTGGTCACGCCACGGCTCAGCTCCCTGGCGTCGTCTTCGCCGCCGATCGGGGCCGACGGGTGCGTGAGGTTCGGCATCGCATTGTGCAGCGCATCGGCCTCGGCACCGATGCGGTCGATGTCGGCCTGCTTGGCGTCTTTGGCCTCGCGGAGCGATCGCCCTTCTTCTTTGCGGGCCTCGCGCTCGGCGTCGTCTTTGGCTTTGCCAATCGACTTGCTAACTTCGTTTGCCTGGCGGCTTAACTCCTCGACCTCTTGCTGCAGCGCTCGCCGCTCGGTTTCGAGCTCGACAAACCGCGCGACATCGACTTTCACGCCTCGATGGGTGCAATTAGTCTGCACAACTTCAGCATTTTCGAGCACAAATTTTCGATCGAGCATGTCTGGTCGTTCCCGCGATTTCGATTTGTTGAGCCAAACCCTAGCCGCGGGCGATCGATGCGTCACCCGTGGCTAGCGTCATCAGCTCAAAGCGATAGAAGAAGTTTAACGCAAGCTTTGGCGTTGACCTAGGCTGGCGTGCTTGCTGTTTTTTTGCATTTTCCGACGCAAGGCGAACGTAGCCACCGCCGCCAGTCAGTGGACGACAACGTCTCGCTCCCCCTGAGGGGGAGAGGCGGGGTTTTCGCGGGATCAGTCCAACGACTTCGCGACGGTGGCTACAATAGAGCCGAACACATCAATTCAGAGGTGGCGACGATGCAAATTCTTCGGCTTATGGTGACTCTCATTGCGGCGAATCTTTTCGCCCACTCCGCAGTTTGCCACGCGACGTCGCCCAACGTGATCGTCATTCTTGCCGACGATCAAGGCTGGGGCGACTTGAGCCGAAGTGGCAATGTCAATCTGTCGACTCCACACATCGATTCACTCGCCCGCCACGGCGCGAGTTTCGAGAATTTCTACGTAGGCGCGGTCTGCGCGCCGACGCGGGCCGAGTTGCTCACCGGTCGCTATCATTCGCGGAGTGGAGTACGGGGTGTCTCAACTGGGCAAGAACGAATGGACGCTGGCGAGGTGACCATTGCTGATTTGCTCAAGGATGCTGGCTATCAAACGGCCGCGTTCGGCAAGTGGCACAACGGGACCCAGTATCCCTATCATCCCAACGCTCGCGGCTTCGACGAATTCATTGGCTTTTGTTCGGGCCATTGGGGACACTACTTCGATCCATTTCTCGAACACAACACCCGGCCGATTCGAGGTGAAGGCTATCTGACTAACTACCTCGTCGACCAAGCCATTGAATTTCTTCGCGACAACAAGGGCCGACCGACATTTGTGTACCTGCCACTCAACATCCCTCACTCGCCGATGCAAGTGCCCGACGAGTGGTACGCGAAATTTGCCGACGCGCCGCTCAAATTGCGCGGCACCGAGGCGAAACGCGAGAGCCTCTCGCACACCCGCGCGGCGCTGGCGATGTGCGAGAACATCGACGCGAACGTCGGCCGGTTGCTCGCCTCGCTCGACGAACTCGGTATGGTCGACAGCACAGTCGTCGTCTACTTCAGCGACAACGGACCCAACGGCCACCGCTGGAATGGCGGCATGAAGGGCATTAAAGGGTCGGTCGACGAGGGGGGCGTTCGTTCGCCTTGCTTCATTCGATACCCCAGTGCGATTCGCGCTAAGACAGAAGTTCGGTCGATTGCCGGCGCGATTGACTTGTTGCCGACACTTTGTGAGCTGACCGGCGCGACGGTACGATCGAAAGGACCGCTCGATGGTCGATCGCTTGTGCCGCTGCTCACCAAGGGCGATACCCACGAGTGGCCAGAACGGACGATATTCTCGCATTGGGGTGGCCGAGTCAGTGCTCGTACCGATCGCTATCGTCTCGACAACAACGGAAAATTGTTCGACATGGTCGCCGACCCCTCGCAGTCGCACGACATCGCGGCCGACAAGCCAGAATTCGCCAGCGACTTGGTGGAGCAAGTCGCCACCTTCCGCCGCGAGGTGGTAAATTCTTATCCAGGCAAACCTCGCCCGTTCGACATCGGTGCGGCCGGCAGCCCCCGCACGTGGCTCCCCGCGCGTGATGGCGTCGGCCATGGCAACATCAAACGGTCGTCGCGTCATCCCAATTGTTCGTACTTCACGAATTGGATAACGACCGACGACTACGTGAGTTGGAACGTTCGCGTCCATGAGCCGGGCCGATATCGGGTTACGCTCTACCACTCGTGTGCGGAGAAAAACACGGGCTGCGAGCTGACGCTCAAGTGTGGCAACGCCACCGCGTCGTGTGTGGTGACCGAACCGAACGATCCACCCGACTATGGCGACGCCCAAGACCGCGACGGTCGCACGGAATCACTGGTGAAAGACTTCGCCCCGCTCGACTTCGGCCAGATTGAACTGGCCGAGGGAGATGCGTCGTTGGAACTTCGTGCCGACAAAATCCCCGGCGACGCCGCAGTTGAAGTACGGCTGCTCGTCTTGGAAATGACGAAATCCGAATGACGAGTGCTTCGTTATTGAATCTCTCAGCGGTCCACCGTCATGGCGAAAGTGGCTACTTCGGGTCATTCGGGCTCTGTCGCGGCCTCGACCAATTCCGTCGTTCCCGAAAAGTAGAGCATGCCATCGGCCAGTTCGACCTTGTCAAGCCGACGTGCTTCGGACGCTTTGTCAGACCAGTCGTCGATGTCGATAAGCATCACCGGCCGGCCGTCGGTTTGTGTCCAGCGGACCGGCAGATCGGTCTTTGCGGTCCCCGATTGCAAGTCTTTCACGATTGGCGCGACTGGCAGCGGAAAGCTCCCCGCCCGCGCCGACTTGATTTCGACCGCCAGCAGTCGCCCCTCCGTCACAAATACATCGAGCGCCAGCGTCACCACCGATTCGACGCTGCCGAACTTCGTTTTCACGGCCAGCGTGAACGCCTCGGGCGTGACCATTACGCGGGGATCTTGAATTTCGGGCGGCAACAACTCGGGATACGACTCTGGCAGCTTGTGCCCCAACCAGCCGTTCAGCTCGTCGGCCGACACCGTCGTTTGCCACGTCCCCG
>JBGSWC010000331.1:0-20966 GCA_041752635.1 Pirellulales bacterium
ACATTGCAGCAGTATGATCGTGGCGGCTGCCCACGCACTTGGCCTGCGATACCAAGGCGCAACATTGCTAGTGAAGAATAGGATGACGGCATCCGCTCCTCGCCCCATCTGCGCTTTGGTCGAGGCAAGTGATAGCAGCATTCCACACACATACCCGCCAACGAATAGTGCCAAAGCCCACGCCAATTCCTGTTGGCGATAGGCGGGCAACGAGCGAATCCAAGGTGCAGCAATCGCGCAACCAACCGCCAACACCGTCATCGCAATCAACGCCATGCGTAGCGAGAACTGAAATCCTCGCGGGCGATATGGAACGGTGGATTGGCTGTTGGGGTGCGACATCAAGCAAACTGACAAATGATAACTCGACTCCGACGAGGCGTAGCTCATCGGCTAGAGGAACCCTAACAACATCGCAACTTCATCTGTGTTCATCCGCGTCCATCGGCGGCTAATTCCTTCCCTCATCGTCCTCAGTTACTCCGTGGTAAAACAAACCTAAGCCGCCGATTCGCGGGCTGGTTCGGTTGACTTGATCAACGCGTCGATCACGTCGTCGGCCGTTACACCATCTGCCTCCGCGTTGAAATTGGTCAAGATGCGATGCCGTAGCACCGGTTTGGCGACTGCGTCGATGTCGGCCCGTTCGACGCAGTGGCGACCATGCAGCGCGGCGCGGGCTTTGCCGCCCAGCACTAGGTACTGGCTTGCGCGGGGGCCGGCGCCCCAACTCACGTACTTGTCGACGATCTCAGGAACACTGGTTTTACCACCATTGGCCTCGCGCTTGCGAGTCTTGCGAGCCAGCGAGATTGCGTAGCGGCTCAAGTGGTCGGCAATCGGCACCCGGCGGATGACGCTCGAGAGTCGCATGATCTCGTCGGCTGTGAGTGCGTGGGAGACTTGGGCGACGAAGTCCGAAGTCGTTTGTTGGACGATCGCCAGTTCTTCGTCTTCGGTCGGGTAATCGACTTCGACCATAAACATGAACCGGTCGAGCTGGGCCTCGGGCAGCGGGTAGGTGCCCTCTTGCTCGATCGGGTTTTGGGTGGCCAGCACAAAGAACGGGTTTGGCAGTTGGTAGCGCTTGCCCCCAGCGGTGACCTGCTTCTCTTGCATTGCTTCCAACAGCGCGGCTTGCGTCTTCGGCGGTGTGCGGTTGATTTCGTCGGCGAGCACAATGTTGGCGAACAGCGGACCTTCAAGGAACCGAAAGTCGCGCGAGCCCGTCGCTTTGTCTTCTTGCATCACTTCGGTGCCGGTGATGTCGGCCGGCATCAAGTCGGGCGTGAATTGCACGCGGCTAAATTCGAGCGACAGCGTATCGGCCAGCGTGCGAATGAGCAGCGTTTTGGCCAAACCTGGCACGCCCACCAGCAAACAATGCCCGCCGGCGAACATGGCGGTGAGCAGTTGCTCGACCACCGCGTGCTGGCCCACGATGACCTTGCCAAGTTCGCTAGTGAGTCGCTGATAGGCTTGGCCAAGTTGCGCGATGGCTTCGGAGTCGGTGTCGTGCATGTTTGTAGTAACCCCATTCATGGGGTCTTTTTGTGGGTGAGAGGCGGAGACTGCTAAAACCCGATGAATCGGGTTACTACGAACGGTGAGCTGTTTGTAGTAACTCCATTCATGGGGTTCTTCGATTTGGATAATACTGAAAGGAAAAAACCCGATGAATCGGATTACTACGAACGGGGTTACTACGAACGGGCTACTGCAATACGTTGGGTTTGGGTTCGACGTTCGGGTCGGGGCCGACGGCGCTGATGCCCAGGGGAGTCGAGATCAGCAGGTAGTCGCCCGCAGGGACGACCAAAGCTCCTTGACCCGCCACAGTCGATTTTAACTCAAGCGGGGTGCGAGTTTGTTGTCGCGAATCGATATCGAAGACATAAATCTTGTCGTTTGTTGGCCAGAAAATCTCGTCGCCAGCAATGCAACCGCGGCCTTGGCCAGTAATGCCCGCGCCGATGCTCTCGGGCCAGGTCCAGTTGGCTTCGCCGGTGCGACTGTCGAGCGACCACAGCCGCAGCCCGCTGGCGATAAGTCGACCGTCGACCACGCCCAGCAAATTATCAACATCCCAGGCGGTCTCGTTCTGCCAAACCAGCGCCCCGGTTGCGGCATCGAGTGCATAGAGCGACGGGGCATTCGTCGGGGCGACAATCACGAGGCCATCGGCCACGAGCAACGCCCCCGACATCACGCGGCCCGGCTGTTGTTTGCTGTTGGGGCGATCCGACGGGGCAACATCGTAAGCGAAGTTCCACAAAGGTTCGCCGGTCGCACGATCTAAGGCGACGACGAATCCATCGCCCGAGTCGACGTAAATCGCGGTGCCGCTCGCGCGAAGCCAATCGGTCTCGCGCGTGCGCAAGAGCAGTGCCGATGGATCGGCTTCGGAGATCTTCGTTTTCCAGTCCAACTCGGCACTTGCGGCATCGTAGGCGGCCACGCTGAGGCTACCACTTTCGTCGCGAATAGGGACGATAACCACGTCGCCCACCGGCACCGGGGGCCCGCTAAAGGTCGCGTCGTCGAGCGTGTCGGCTTCCCAAGCGATGAAGCCCTGTCGGCTCAGATCGAGACCCAGTAGCCGAAGTCGCTGCCGCGCGAGCCTTGGCGTGGGGTCGTCTTCGCGGGCGGCGCGTTGCCCGAGCAACGCGTAGGCGATCGAATTATTTAGACTCACGCGGGCGTCGATGTTGGAGCTACTCGCAGCGAATTCGCCGAGGATGTCGCCCATTCCGCCGAATGGCTGGTTCACAATCACCCGGCCATTGATAATGACGCGGGCACCGAACTGTAGGTTGAGTCGCCCACCCTGTAGCGCGGCACGTTGCATCGCGCGAGGGTCGGGGAAGGTGTCCGAGGGATCGCGCGCGGTCGCTTCGCGGTACAGGACGCCCGATTCGGCAACGGCCGGTCTGCCGGTCACCAAATCAACCGCGCGAAGCTCGCCACCCTGAGAAAAGACAACCTGGTGCCCGGTTACCACGGGGGTAGTCATCTTGCCGGCGGATCGGTCTCGAGTGGTCTGTTTTGAGAAAGTATCCGAAGCGACACCGCGGAGCGGACCGATTTTTGTAGCGACTGACGAGCCATCGAGCCGACCCAGCGGGTGTTCAAAACTGGTGGACCGTTTCGAGCCAGACCACTCTTTTGCGGCCGTAAGCATATCGCCAATCGCTTCGACATAGTTTGCATCGCGCCCGGCGATGCGGCCTGTCGCTGTGGGGTACCAAACCTTCAGCAATGCCAGCTCGGTCTCGGCGCGAGCGAACTGACCGACGCGCGTCGATGCCGTGGCTAGTCGCGCTAAGATATCGGCTCCGACAATCTCGCTGTCGGGGTAGTAAAGCGACGCATTCGCCTTGGCTTTCGATCGCAGTTCGTCAAGCAAGTCGGGTTGCTCGGCGATCTGGTCGGCGCTGGCGACGTGACCCCAAGCGCGGCCCCCTGGGTCGGTTAACTCGGGCGACATCTTCAGCCACCACCGACGCGCGGCATCGATGTCGCCCCGCTCGAGTGCCAGTTCGCCAAGTCGCAACAAGGCATCGTCGCCACGTGTGCTGTTGAAATAGTCGCGAACGATCCGCCGTAGCGGTGCTTCAGTGCGCTCGCTGACCGCTTCGTCGAAGAGCGAATCGGCGATGGAATCGACTCGCCCGCGATAGATGTCGAGCATTTCTGGTGGCGACTTCGCGATCCGCAAGTGCACCAAGTCATGTAGCGAGAGGTGGCGGCCATCGTCTTGCCGCTGAAAGCCGGTTTCGTTGTCAGCAAGTATCGCTTCGAGTGCCGTGAGCGCTTCGTCGTAGGCTTTGGCTTCGATCAGCGAATCAATTTGCAGCAGTTGCCGCTCGACGGTGTTGGAAACGGCGGGGAGCTCACCCGCCGCCTGCTTCGGTGTGGCGATGGGAGAATCTTCGATCATCACCCAATCGGCCGTTGCGGTCGACGTAGCAGTCAACGCCAGCAGCAGTAGCGTCATCGCACGGCGTGTTGTCGGGATAAGCATTGGTGAGGCTTCGCAACCGGTTCGGCGGGTTGGTCAATTTTCTCCCGTAGCGGCGGCATCCTGCCGCCGAACGCATTTGCTGTTCTCCTCAGCATCGGCGGCGAGATGCTGCCCCTACGTTGATCTATTCGAAGTATAAGGAGTCTCGTGGTGCGAAACCAACGGCCCGTCGCTCTGCCTCAAAAAACGAGCATTCTGGCGCGAACCTGTGGTAATCGCCCATTGTCTCGTATTAAAGTTCGGTGAAACTATCTCAAAATGCGGAAAACCACCGGTTTTTCGCGCTGTGAGAATTGGTGTCGCCGATTATAGTGAAAGGTACGGGTCGTGCATTACGCAGCACGACGGACTCAACGGCCAACGCGATGTGTCTCTGGTTTCACATTGCTAGTAGCCACGGTCTTATTTTAGGAAGGAGGTGGTCAATTGTTATCCGACTGTTGTTCCAGTAGCCAGCGAGGTGATCACGCCTGATCGATGGCCGGCGGGTCGCCGAGAGGCGATCACCACCTGCTTCTGAGCGACGCGGGCCACCTTGTCCCGCCCGTTTGAAAGCAACTACTAGCGGGCTCGGCTCTTTCTTAGGAAGGGGCCGAGCCTCGTTTTTTTGCGCAAACGAAGCCATCGTCGCCAATCGGTGGACGAGCGTCCATCGACTCTTAGCGCAGAGCATTCCACGCTCTGGCCAGCGTGGCTACAGTAACGGGATGGAACCCACAGACGATCCGCTCGAACTTCAGCAGTGGCTATGTGAAACAAGCCTCCCACTGCTTTTCGAGACTTACGACGACGCGATGGAAGGCTCGGGCAAACGGCCGGTGATTGTGCTGCTCGACTGTGCCGATGAAGTCGGCGGCCGGATTGCTCGCGCGTGGCTTGGCGACCAAGCGGTCGACGACGCGCTGGCCGACTGGGGCGAAGACGCCGATACGGCCGTCTATGCGCAGGCGATGGCTCTATCGGAAGCGGGCCGCGAGATTCCCAAAATGTTTCCCTATCTAAAGCCAATTTTCGACGATTTGCCCGGCAGCGATGGCTTCTTGGTGATTAGCGTCACAGCAGGGGGGGCGTCGGCGTTGACGGTCCCGCTCGACGCGCGACCCGATTAGGATCAACAAGCGTACCAACACCGGCGACTTAGCTCGACGGCTCGCACAATTGTTCCGACAACTGAAAACTGATAACGAAAAATGTACAACATCGTCTACATTCCCGGCGACGGAATTGGTCCCGAAGTTGTCGCGGCAGCGCGACGGGTGATCGATGCGACTGGTCTCGAAATCAAATGGCACGAACACGCCGCTGGGCTGGGGGCCTATGAGAAGTACCAAGATCCATTGCCACAAGCGACACTCGATGCCGTGCGGGCGACCGATGCGACACTCAAAGGGCCCACGGCCACAGCAAGCGGCGTTGGTTTCCGCAGCGTGAATGTCGCGCTGCGTCAGAAATTGGAATTGTTCGCGAACTTTCGGCCAGCGCGTTCGATGGCCGGCATCGCCTCGCGCTACAGTGACGTCGACCTCATTGTCGTTCGCGAGAATACCGAAGGACTGTATAGCGGACTCGAGCACACAGTGGTGCCGGGCGTGGTCGAGAGCTTGCGGATCATCAGCGAACATGCTTCGCAGCGTATCGCCCGGTTTGCGTTTGATACCGCTCGTCGCCAAGGACGCAAACGGGTGACTTGCGTTCATAAAGCCAACATCTTGAAGCTAAGCGACGGGCTTTTTCTCGACACTTTCCGTCGTGTCGCTAGCGAGTTTCCTGACATTGCGTCCGACGACTGCATTGTCGACGCGGCAGCGATGAAGCTGGTGATCGATCCACACCAATTCGATATGTTGGTGATGGAGAACTTGTTCGGTGACATTCTTTCGGACCTCACCAGCGGGCTGGTCGGTGGACTCGGTGTGACCCCCAGTGCCAACGTCGGCGCGAGCGATGCCGTGTTCGAGGCGGTTCACGGCACCGCTCCCGACATTGCGGGCAAAGGGCTTGCGAATCCCACAGCGCTCGTCTTGAGTGGCGTGCTGATGCTGCGCTACCTGGGCGAGCTTGAAGCCGCCGACCGGGTCGAAAATGCTGTTCGCAGCGTGATTGCCGCCGGGGAAATTGTGACGGGGGACCTTGGAGGCAACGCCGGCACGAATGCCTACACCGACGCGGTGATTGGTGCGATGTAATTTCAAAAGTCTCGGCACGACAGTGACCAACATCCAAGAGACGACCACCTTCCTCCGCTGCGACTGCAAGGTCGGAGGGTAGCGAAGGGCAATAACGGCGCACTGCACAACCGAAAGCCACCGTCTCAAAGCCCACGTCCACCGGAACGGCGTCTCGGCCGTCGCGCGTGAGAAATCGCTCGGCGAAACGCACAGTACCGGATGGATTAGTAGCCGGCCGCAGCCCAAGGGTGATCAGGCGAAAGTCGATGCCATCGGACGCAACTGGGGCAAAGCGGGCGGCGAGTCATTTCCGCAGCCGGGCGGCCGGGGGACGATTAAGCTGGTTGTCGCCGGCGAAACTGAATGACGGCAAAACCCGCGATTGCCAAGATGCCAAGTGCCGACGGTTCAGGAACAACTCCGCTCGAGTTTACAAAAGACGACTGAATTGTCATGCCGAAGTGGCTGCGCCAAACAGTGTAGTCTTGGGCGTCGACCGTGCCACTTCCATCGCCATCGGCTGCGAGAAAATCGCCAGTTTGTCCGAGCGTGTCTCGCCAAACTGTGTAGTCGGCGGCGTCGACGATTCCGTCGTTGTTAAAATCACCGGTGAGGGCAAATTCTGTGATGACTCTGAGGTTCGTCACCTGATTCGGCAACTCCGTGAAATTAAAGCTTAAGGTGTGCTTGTCAGCGCTAATTTGCAAGATATCCGACGCTAGATCATATGCAGATAGAAGTTCCTCGTAAGCTCCGGCACTGCCGAGAATTCGATTTGAGTCGGCCAGAGCATCAACATCAACGATAATACCCAGTATCGCACCAGCAAAAGTAACAGATCCTTCAACAACTTGCTGCTGGCTCAACATTGACGAGTCGTTGTGCAAGAGAAAACTGCTGACAAGTGATCCGGCCAACAAGGTTCCCCCCACGGCAGGCTGTCCGCCAGGGCCATAAGTTGCTCCGGCTTCAGCAACAATATCGACCGACAAATCGGCTTCAAGGCGATCGTTCCGCTCATTGAGGACGATAAAGCCGCCGTCGGTAATCGTCTCTCCGGCGGAGTAAGACATCGATCGCTGCGATTCAATACTGAGGTCGCCGGTGGCAGCGGTGATTCCGAGGCGGTGACTGCCGAGAATCTGACCGTAACGACTTTCAATCTCAGATTGAGTCGAGGCGTGGTTGAGTATTCGAAATTCGGCTATTTCGCCGCGGAATCCACCGGATGCGAACGGTAACGCCCCCCCTCCACCGTTAGCACCCACACCGCTCGGTTCCGAAAAGCCCAAGTGTGCGGCGGAGTACCCATCCCAATCGATCGTATCGCCTTCGACCGACACAAAGTCGTGTTGCGCTCCGTTAATGTAGACGGATAAACCACGATTTTCTTCGCTGTCGTCGTAAGAGAAGGCCAGCTTTACGAAATCGCGAGTTGGATTGAAATATCTGTCGATCTGAACCGTTGAAGTCACATAGTTGCCGTCGTCTCCCAAGAGTCGGATACGTAAGTCATTGGAAACTCCATCACCGTCAGAATCTCCTATCGTGATTGACATGCCAGCATTCGAATCACCAGACTCGAAGAGCATGTGTTCGCCAGTAAGCTCGTCGAGCCGAAACCAAGCTTCAACAGTCACCGATCGGTCGAAGTCAGCGATGCCGGTCGACGGACGAGATTGAACCCTGTCAACGGCGTCGGACACATGCAGGTAGTGCCGGCGAAATCGAGCATTCCCATCAAATGATAAGGCTCGATCACCTAGTCCGGTTTGGTAAGGCTGAGCGTTGATATTTGTGGGACTGACTTCGCCATCGGGTACAAAGAAGGTCTCACGCTGTCGTTGGTCAATATCGATTACGGACCGCCATTCGTCGTCAACGGCTCCGGGAGCGCTTGCTCGCCACAACATCTCGACCGGTTTGGCAACGTCGTATGCAAATGACGCGTCGACGCCTTGTAGCCAGGTATCAAGTTTTCCAAGCAAGCTATCGCGAATGGTGGGTAGATCATCTGCCAAGTTCAACGGACTCGACAGCACGTCAGATTCGGTCAAATTGTTTGCAAGATTGAAAAGAAAAATATCATCGGGATTTCCGTTCTCTCCGTACTGTCTCACAAGTTTGTAATCGCCATCCCTAATGGCTGAAACTGGTCGAATACGATAATTCGGTCCTGTTGCATGATTGTGCGGCTGATGAAAGTAAAGAGCACCTCCTTCGGCATGCTGGCGAATCAGATGGTCGGTTCCGATCGGAAGATTTCCATCATTGAAAAGCAACGGTGCCAAGCTGGCACCCTCCACACTTTCGGGGAGCGGGGAGTGGTTTCCGACAAGGTCAGAGATTGTCGAATAGATATCTGCGCTCGTCACCGGTACATGACTTACTGTGTTGCTGTTGATGCCTGGTCCGGCAATCACGAGCGGAGTTCGTATGCCCCCTTCCCAAAGGTGAGCTTTGTCTTTGAAAAGTGGGGCATTCGACGAGTCTCGATTTCGACCGCCATTGTCCGAAGCGTAAATGATGAAGGTGTTCTCGAGCATTCCGTTCACCGCCAGGTGATCGACCACCATGCCAAGACTCAAATCGAGGTCCTGGGTGAACGCGGCATACGTTGGGTCCTTGTGCAGCGTTCCGGGTGGAAGTGCTTGGTATTCGGCCACGATTTCCGGTCGCGCAACGATGGGATTGTGAACGGCAAAATGGCTCAGTTGAAGAAAGAACGGACGCTCGTCGAGGCCTCGGTCACTAATAAAGTCAAGCGCACCTTGGGTTTTTCCAAAAATCCCTGCTGGATCGACCGTCGATCCGCCAAGTGCGGCGGGCTCAGAAGCGAAATCATACCCTAAGTCCTCAGCTGACGGCGTCACGTGCCATTTTCCTACGTGTGCCGTAATATAGGATGCGTCAGCTTCTCGAACTCGTTCTGGTAGCGCTACAAGGTCGGTGTCAATCGGCTGCCACGTCGGCGGCGTCAGTGGTAGCCCTTCGTGCCCTCGGACAGGCACCGACTCGCGATCAATGTCGGTAAATTGCAGGGCGGCGGGACTCATGCCCGTTTGAATCGCCGCTCGAGTTGGCGAACAGACTGCTGCGGATGCATAGGCGTTCGCAAACCGCATGCCCCGCGCAGCCAAGGCGTCGAGATTAGGTGTCCGATAGAAGTCGCTCGCCGACCCCGGCACGTTCGGATCCATCATGACCGAAGTCCCGTTCCACGATTGGTCGTCGGCAAGGAACAAAATGATGTTTGGGCGGGTCTGTGCGCTGAGATTGTTACCCACAAGTCCGACCAAAGAAGCGATAACAATGGACAATAAGTGAGTTTGTTTGGCGTGGGTCATTCAGATGAACTCGATAGGCTAAGATTGGACTAAGCGACTCGTCCGGTTAGCGCGCAACCGATACTGCTACTTATTTTGTAACCACAACACCACCAAAAATCAGTAGAAAAGTTTGATCTTTCGACTGATGTCACTTGGCTGGTTTGCGTGCCACAGCGCCATCCATCCGCCGCAGACACCGCTCGCGCCCCAGAATCGCCAAGGTTTCGAACATTCCGCAACCCTTCGCTTTGCCGGTGACGGCCACCCGCAAGGCGTGGATGATGTCGCCGATGCCGATTCCTTGTTGTTCGACGAATGCGTGCAAGTGCTTGTCGAGCGTCTCCGCGTCGAACGGTTCGCAGGCCGAGAGCGCTTCGCGGTAACTTCGCAACAATTCGATTGCACGCTCGGGCTTTGTGATTCGTTTCTCGAATGCCTTCTCGTCGTAAGTCAGCTCGTCGTCGGCGACGAAGAATTCGTCGAATTCGAGAATATCACCAAACACCTTCAGCCGATCACCGATCGCGTCGACCACTTGCGTGACGTAGCCCGCGATGTTACACGGCGGAGGTGTCGCCACCCACCCCGCTTGCTGCAAAAAGTCGACACAGCGCGACACCTTTTGCTTGATTGGCAACCGTTGCATGGCGCGATCTTGAAACGCCATCAGTTTCTTAGGATCAAAACTGGCCGGCGCTTTGGTCACTCGTTCGATTGTGAATTTCTCGATCATCTCGTCGCGAGTGAAGTCCTCGGTACTGTCGTCGAGCGACCAGCCGAGCAGCAATAGGTAATTGAGCAGTCCCTCAGGCACGTAGCCGACTTGTTCGTAGAAGTCGACGATCACGGGATTAAACGTCTCGGCACTGGTGCTCAATCCCAGCTTTTGAGCAATCTGCTGGCCATGGTCGTTGATGGCGGCGAAGTCGCGGTTCTTCAGATACTTATCGAGTTTACGCTTGCTGAGTTTGTTTTTGCTGCCCGGCTCGGCGACGAACGGCAAGTGGGCAAACTTCGGTAGCACATAGCCCAATTGCTGAGCGATGAAAATTTGTCGCGGCGTGTTCGAGAGGTGTTCTTCGGCGCGTATGACGTGGGTGATGTTCATCGCGTGGTCGTCGACAACCGACGCCAGATGATAAATCGGACTCCCGTCGGCGCGTTGAATGACCAAATCTTGCTCGCGCGACCAGTCAAATTTGACTTGCCCACGCACGAGGTCGTCGATCACAATCTCGCCTTCGTCGGGCATGGCGAGCCGCACGACGCTTTGCCGGCCTTCGGCTTCGAAGCGAGCTGCGTCAGCATCACTTTCGGCTCGCCACCGGCGGCTATAGCGAAACGACGCCCCCGCTTTCTCGGCTGCTTCACGTTCGGCAGCGATTTCTTCGGTCGTGGCAAAGTCGCGATAGGCAGCACCGCTGACGAGCAATTGCTGGACTGCCGCGTCGTAGAGCTGGCCTCGCTGCGACTGAAAATAGGGGCCACACTCGCCGCCGACATCGGGCCCTTCGTCCCAGTCGATGCCTAGCCAGCGAAAGCCATGGAGGATCGGTTCGAGGGCCGCGTCGACGTTGCGTCCCGCGTCGGTGTCGTCGATTCGCAGCAGGAATTGCCCCCCCTGCCCTCTCGCGAACAACCAATTAAACAGCGCGGTGCGGACGCCACCAATATGCAAATAACCGGTCGGACTGGGAGCGAAACGTGTGCGAACTGACATTGGAGCGGCGGTCGGGTTTGGCGGGGTGTTAACCGCCTCATCTTATGTCGACGCCGGTGCAACCGATAACCCCTACGCGGCGTGATTTTGCTGCTGAAGGCGACGCATTCGTTTGCGCTCGGCTTTGGTCAATTTTCGCGATTCGCCAGCAGCGTCGTCCTCGACTCCATCGCTACCGTCGGTCCATTGTATCGATGGGGTTGGATTGTCGCTCGCCGAGTTGGCTCGAGCCGCGACGTCCGTTTTGTTTTCGGCCTTGCTCAAAGTGCGTGTCGTGGTCGACTTCGCTGTGGCCTTCGGTGTCGTCGTGGCAGGTTCGGCAACGACCTTGAGTCGTCTGACTGTCGCGCCGCCAAAGACTTGCGAGGCGATGTGCCGAGTGTAGGCGACTAAACTCGCCAGCAACAACGCGGGGGCGGCTAGGTAAAGGGCCGTGGGAGTCGCGGCCAAAGCGGCGGGCATTGCCGCGACGCCAGTGAGACTCGTCGTTACGGCGACGATCGCTGAACCGGTGGCCAGCGTAAAGAACGTGATGCTGACGCGACTTTCCGAAAGTTCGCGGAACATCCGCCATGCCATCCACCCGCCGACGACAGTGGCGGGCGCGAGCCACCAAATGGCCCCGTCGAGCAGTCGGAAGCCGGTGAGGTTCGCAGCGATTATGGCCGCGATCTGGTGAATCTTGGTGATGTGCAGCAGAGTCAGCGCGATGCAACCAGCGCACGCCAGCGTCCAACGACGATAACTACCCTTAAAGTCATCGGACCGGCAACGGCGGACAACCAGCACGCACGCACAGACCGCTGCGCTGGTGGCCAACAGTGCGCCCACAAACCAAGTCGATGCAGACTGGCTCGACTCGCTATCGATCAGCGGCAACAACTCGGTCCCGATGGCATCGGCGAGCGTTTGTTTCCAATTATCGGCCGCCACCAGTAATCCACTGGCAAGCGCGAGCATCGCCATCAGCGCCACGGTGAACCAATGCGAGCGGGGAAAAACTTTTGTGACGAGCGATTCGCTGAGGTCTCCCGGTGTGAGCGCAAAGCGGCGGCCGGGGCTTGTTGCCTCAGCATCTTTGCTATCGTAGCTGGCATACTCGCGCGAAGCCGATAGCACTTCTTCGTTCAACACCCGGCGACGACGGTCGCCTCGCGATGCGGCACCACTCATATCACATTCCCTCGTTGCGGACGCGAAATCGAGGCATCCCGCCCCGGTCTGGCCATGCGTCCTAAAATTGTTGCCCTGCCTTGGGAGAGGGGCGCTCAACGGCCACTTCGCTCCCCGCAAATGAAACTTCGGCAATTTGCATCCCCAAGCATCAGGCGGCTAGCGCTAAGTTGCGGTTGCAGAGCGAGCGAAAGCTGCGCCGAGTTTGCCGGTGACGACGCTGGGGCGACAGCCAACCGGGTGAGGCTATGACGGTTGTACCAGTTTTTTGCAACGCGACATTCGGCCGATCTTTAGTTCGCTTCGTGCCATTCCCAAATTGCTCTGATTGAAGCGGTTTGTTTTGCTCCTGGGGCTCCCGCGACCTAGCTTTTGGAGTTGAGTGCCTATTCGGTTGAGTGGTGTTTGGGCCAAGTCTATTCATTTCAGCTCTTGAATCGGAACTCTCGACGCCGACAGCCAGCACCGCAATATCATCCTGCGACAATGGTCTTGAATCGTGATTGACACCCCCCTAGCGACCGATGCTTCAACAACTTTTACGCCACTTCCGACGGTTGGCGGTGCGCTATTGCTCGACGAACTTCGCAGCATAGCGCGCGAAGATGGCCACCCGGTTGAGCCAACTGTCAACGAATCTCGCCACGAAAACCAGCTAGTGAAGGGTCGGCTTGGCCCCGCTGCCGGGTTGTTTTTTGCGCTGCGTATGAAGCATGCCGGCACAGCCGCCCATTCGCTTCGCGTTGCTGTTGCGGCGAGTGGCTGGGCCGCCCATCGCGAACTATCGCCGGCGGATCGCGACTTGCTCGAAGTTGCCGCGCTGCTGCACGACATTGGCAAGCTGGGCGTCGCCGACGAAATTTTGCGTAAGCCGGGCCGACTCGATGAAGCCGAGGTCCGCACGATGAGTCAGCATCGCCAGATGGCGACTGAAATCCTCAGCGGGGCCGGCGCGCCGGTCGAAGTGATCGACACAATCGTGACGGCCGCCGCAAGGTTCGACGGCTCCGATGCGGAATTGCCCTTGGTGGGCGAACAAATCCCGCTGGGCGGACGAATGCTTGCGATTCTCGATGCCTGGGACTCGATGACAACCCACCACGTTTGGCGACGTGCTTTGTCGCGAGAGCGAGCCTTGGCCGAGTTGTTCAGTTGTGCTGGCACACAGTTCGATCCGGCGCTCGTCGAACAATTTGCTCAGCTCGTCACCAACCAACAATCGCTGCTCGACCGCGGAGTTGCCAGCCGTTGGCTCAGCGGGCTGACATGCAGTCAAGTTCGGCAGTGGCAGCCGCGGCCAGTGAAGTCGAGCGTCGCCGATGCCGTCGAAGAAATTTTCGAGCATTCGTTTGTCGTCAACATGCACCACGGCGTCGTATTCGTCGATGCTCAAAGTCGCATTCTGCAATGGAACAACGGCTGCGAACGATTGACGGGCGTCCCTACCGAGGCCGCTATTGGCCGGCAGTGGGCTCCGAGTTTGCTCCAAATGTCGGACAATAACAACGAGCCAATCGACGACTCCGCTTGCCCTGCCACACGTGCTATCAAGAGCGGTTTGCCAGTGTTTCAGCGGGTCGATTTGATTGGCCGCAGTGGTCGCCGCATCAAGGTCGATCTACAGGCGATGCCGATCACCGACAGTCGAGGTATTCCGCTCGGCGCCACGATGTTGCTGCAAGATGCTTCGAGCGAGGTGTCGCTCGAAGAACGCTGTCAGTCGTTGCACGCCGAGATGACGCGCGACCCACTGACGCAAGTCGCTAACCGGGCCGAATTCGATCGAGTGCTCACGCTGTTTATCGATGCTCACCAAGAAACCGGGCTTCCTTGCAGCCTGATCATGTCAGACATCGACCACTTCAAAAGCATCAACGACACACATGGCCATCAAGCGGGCGACGAAGCGATCATTACGTTTGCGACGCTGCTTCAATCGATGTGCCGGTCGGGCGATCTGGTGGCTCGCTACGGGGGCGAAGAGTTTGCCGTGCTGTGTGCCGACTGCGACATCGCCACGGCGACCGCAAGGGCCGAACAAATTCGCAAACGCCTAGCCGAAATGACTCACGCAGCGATCAATAATCACTCGTTCACAGCCAGCTTTGGCGTCGCTGAATTGCAGGCCGGCGACAAACCCGAAACCATGCTGCGGCGCTCAGACCGGGCTTTGCTCGCAGCCAAAGAACAAGGTCGAAACCAAGTGGTGCAGCTAGGCGAGGGGATGATCGACAAGCCTGTGAAACAGAGTTGGTTCTCGTGGAGCAAGTCAACGACTCGCACGCTTATCGAAACGAACCTGTCGACCAATGTGCCGGTCGATTTAGCGATCCAAAAGTTACAGGGTTTCATATCGGACCACCAGGCAAACATCTTGCGAGTCACCGACGACCAAGTGACGATCGAAACCCCCGACTCCCCCACGATAGGCCATCGCAAGGAAAAGCCGGTTCCTTTTTTGATCGACGTAAAGTTCGCCCAACACCGGCATGAACGAACCAACACGTCGGGGCTCGCCGCCGGACAGTATGTCGAGACGCTGGTTCAGGTGAACATCCGCCCGCGCCGCGATCGCGACCATCGCACCAATAGCGCCGCCGAGCGCGCTCGCTTGCTCTTGGGCAGTCTCAAGAGCTATCTCATGGCTCACGAAGTCACCGAATCGTCCGAACTGACAATCGCGAAGAATTCATGAACATTTGGCACCCAATCTCGACACGTGCGACATCGACTCGCATCACAAAGTCGCCGCGACAGTCGGCCAGTACACTCGATGCGGCTTTTGCCGAAATCGACGATCGCGAATTACGCGTCGATCAGCCGGCTGACTTCGACAATGGTCCGACCGCGCAGCGGCTGTTGGCTTCGATTCGCACTCAACTGGCGGCACTCGAGTTGCAACGAGAGCAGCTTACTCGGCTCATGGCATCGTTACCCAAACTGCCAGAATAATGAATAATTCTGCTTTGTCGCCGGGTCGCGAACTGCTCGCATCGAGTACACATCGGTCGCACATTGGTCGCGGGCGAATCAGCCCCCTGTCGATGGGGCCATTATCGCCTAGAATTTGGTCGTTGGCACAACGCTTGCACTCGGCAAGTAGTTGTGAATGAGACACATTTCGCCAAATTCAGGAGATTCCGCGATGGCCTATTCAGTGCCCGCTTTGCCTTATGCGTTCGATGCCCTTGAGCCACACATCGACGCCAAAACCATGGAAATCCACCACGATAAGCACCACGCCGCTTACGTGTCGAAACTTAACGCGGCCCTCGAAGGCAAAGGCCTGCCCGAGCACTCAATCGAAGACTTGTGTGCCAATCTGGCGAGTTTGCCCGAAGATATCCGCGGCGCCGTCCGCAACAACGGCGGTGGCCACGCCAATCACTCGCTGTTCTGGACCATCATGAGCCCCAACGGCGGCGGCAGCCCGACCGGCGACCTCGCCTCCGCAATCGACGCCGAACTCGGTGGTTTCGAGAAATTCAAAGAAGACTTCGCCAACGCCGCCGCCACCCGCTTCGGCAGCGGTTGGGCCTGGCTGAGCGTCGACGGCGGGAAGCTGAAGGTCGAGAGCTCACCCAACCAAGACAACCCCTACATGGAAGGCCGCACCCCGATTCTCGGCATCGACGTTTGGGAACACGCCTACTACCTGCACTACCAAAACCGCCGCCCCGATTACATCGCGGCCTTTTGGAACGTGATCGACTGGAACGCCGTCGGCGAGCGATATGCAGCCGCCAAGTAATTGGCGACCAACCGCCGCGCTAGAATACACAAAAGCCCCGAGCCTTTTAGCTCGGGGCTTTTCTTAGCTGCGACGGGTGGAGTTTTCGAGATCATCTGCATCGGTTGGTTGCTGCCGCTCTGCGGGCGACAGAATTAGCTGGACAGCGCCAGTTCGCGATGCGGGCGATTCCAGGGGACGCCGATGGATCGCGGATCATCGCGGATCGTCGCGGATGGATTTTGATGAAACATGCGATGGTTGGCGACAGTCGCACTTCGTTGCGTTTGAGCCCTTGGCGAACTAGCCTTCAACGTACGATGCACGAACGATGACTATCTGCGATCATCAAGAAAAAACGGGGCTACCAACTCCAACGGGGGTAGTCCTGGGTCGAACGAGGGCCATTACTAAGTTGTTCGCTCTGTTCGGCTACGAACCTCAGCGACCAGTGGAGGTCAGCCTTCGAACCGTAGACTTTGCTCCAGTATTGTACGGGGTCGACAGTGAAAATGCCGCCCACGACCGAGTCGTGAACGCCCCCACCAATCAGCACGGTGGTCGTCCCCATTTCCGCGTTGTCGCGCCAGCCTTGGCGGGCTGCTCAAGCACTACTACCGCGACGCGGCTTAGCTGCCTGTCCGTTGGTTTCGGTTGTCAAAGATCGGGGCCGCGCTGGTTATCTGCGCGGGTGTCGCCAAAGTGGCGTTTTCGGCTGTTGTCAATCACCCAGTTGTGGTGATTTCGGGGTTTTCTTTTCGCATTTGCGTTGTTCGGTGATCGTTGTTTCGTGCTTCTGGAGTCGGTGTTTTTGGTTGGCATTCGGTTTGTACAGGGCGGCCTTAGCGTATCAAGTTTATGGCAAACTGTAGCAGCATTATCAGCGCTGCCATGGCGAAAGATCGACTCAATATCTTCTCAATCCAGAATCGTGCGCTGCTGCCGGATTGCAGTCGTTGGCCGCCCACATCGGTTGCGATCGAAAGCGCTGCAAGAATTGCCGCGAATAACAATGGAGTGAACCCACTCATTCGTCGCTCCAAAAGTAGTCGCCCACGTAGTACAAGCCGCCAGTAATTCCTATACCCGCTCCAGCTACTACCGTCTGGGTGAACCAGTCGATTGCTGGATCAAATATTAGCCCGTTTCTTCCCATGTTCCGCGGAATTATGTCGTTGATAGGCGTACCTAGCCGGTAGCTTCCCTTAATGTAGTTGCGAATGACGATAGGATTGAACCATTGCGGTGAAAAGCGGCCGCCTGTGAAAGTTTCACCAACATGTTGCGTAAACAGTTTGCCGTTACGCATTTGAAACGGCGTAGCCATGTCGCCAAGCTTTATCAAAGCACGGTACTGTGCGTTGATCGTTTGCCTACCCCACCACTGGAGGACACTATTTGCGTTTGGGTCGGTACGTTTCACCCACACATCTCCAAATTGTCGTACTTGAACTCCTGGGTGGTAGTACGTCCAAAGAGTTTGTTTGCGTTGCACTGAGGATTCCAGCAATCCAACAGTAGACGCAGCGTCAGCCCCACGATTAAATCTCGCAATCGCTAGCCCATTCACCCCAAATCCGAAGACGCCCATGCCGACTTGCAGTCCGCTGCCATTGGTAACGCCTTGCTGGACGAAGTAAGTTGACGTGGCTAGGTTGATTCCGATATCAAGTGCCTTTGTTGCTCTATAGAACTTGCCCGCTTGGTTGCCCAACTTCACGTAGTTGAAAGCGTAGCCATAGATTGGGATAGCCTGACCGAAACTGATCGCGGCGTCGACCCCGTTACCTTCATAGGCGTAGAAAACGCCGTTGGCTGTGTCGAAAACAACACCTGCCACTGGAATGAGACCAAGTACCTCGAGGCCAGCATGTGCTAACGGTGCATAATTACCGGTGCGGTACGCCTCTTTCGCTGCACCAATAAGCAGTTCGCTTGATTCGGCCACGAACCTCACCGACCAGTGGAGGTCAGCATTCGTGCCGTAGACTTGGCTCCAGTATTGTTCGGGGTCGACGGTGAAAAGTCCGCCAATGACAGAATCGTGAACGCCACCACCAATCAGCACGGTGGTCGTCCCCATTGCGGCGTTGTCGCGCCAACCTTGGCGGAACAGGTGGCGTACCTCGGTCATCCGGAATAAACAGCGGAATAAACAGGGACAACCGAAACCCTCGGCCTGAAAGCAGATGAACGACCCCTTCAGGGTCGGATTCGTAAGCGCAACGCGATTCCCAGTGCTTCGCACTGGGCTCAAAGAGTGAGCCTTTCAGGCTCGGACGGGTGGGATTCGCTGCTGCTGGATTGCTTGCGAGCCGTGCGCGGCGCGAGTACCCGGCCCTGTAGTGGACCTTGTCAAAGGTCCAGCCCGCGCGACCGAGGCGCGGGAGGTTTAACAACCTCCACTACGGTGCCGCGCGCAGCATGGCAACCGGCACCCGGCCAAAAATCGTTGTCGAAATCGGCCGCGCGGTGTGGTAGAAAGGGGGCATGAAACTCTGTTCGACCAACACTGCTATGCAAGCCAGAGGGTGGCAACCGACGCCTCAACCCTTTCCTCTAGACTCTCCACACTCGACTCTCGACTCGACTCTAAACCCGCAAAAATGGGTTTTGTCCAAAACGTCACCAACTGGTCAGTCAAAACCCAGGTACGAAATTCGCCGGCAATGTGCGAAATCGACTGGAAAACAAGTGGTTTTTGCGATTTCGGCGAGCGACAAAATTCGGGGTTTTGTCCCCTCCAATCGTGTTGGCTGTTTCGTGGACAAAACGGTCAATACCAACGAGTCGTCGGTGATCACTAATCCGGTTTCAGTGGCTTACCCTTTGCCCCCTGCCCCGCGATCGGGCGGGAGACGACAAGCCGACCCGGTCTGACCTAGCCGACGCGACTTTGCTAAGTTAACCACGATCAGCCAACAAGTTCGCCCAGATCCAACAGCCGATTGCCCGTCATGGATGCAACTCCCGCCGCCGTCAATTCCACTGACCGGCCCACCTCGCGGAATTTTGTTCAGCAAATTATCGACGCCGACCTCGCGGCCGGGCGGCTCGCTGGCCCGGTCCATACCCGGTTCCCCCCCGAACCGAACGGCTACCTACACATTGGCCACGCCAAAAGCATCTGTCTCAACTACGGTCTCGCCAGCGAGTATGGCGGGCTGTTCAATCTGAGGTTCGATGACACCAACCCGGCCAAGGAAGAACAGGAATACGTCGATTCGATCATCGACGATGTTCGCTGGCTGGGGGCTGAATGGGACGACCGCTTGTTTTTCGCCAGCGACTACTTCGATCAGCTCTATGCGTGGGCGGTCAAACTTGTCGAAGCAGGCAAGGCCTACGTGTGTGACCTCACGGCCGAAGCAATGCGCGAGCATCGCGGCACACTCACTGCACCTGGCACACCGAGTCCGTTCCGCGACCGCGCGCCAGAGGAGAATCTCGATTTGCTGGCGAAAATGAAAGCGGGCGAATTCGCCGATGGCTCACGAACGTTGCGCGCCAAGATCGACATGGCCTCGCCCAATATCAACCTCCGCGATCCGGTCATGTATCGCATCAAACACGCTCACCACCATCGCACGGGCGACAAGTGGTGCATTTATCCCGCTTACGATTTCACTCATGGCCAAAGCGATTCGATCGAGGGAATTACGCACTCGATCTGTACACTCGAGTTCGAGAACCACCGGCCGCTCTATGATTGGTATTGCCGCGAGCTGGGCATCTATCACCCCAGGCAGATTGAATTTGCCCGGCTAAATTTGACCTATGCTGTGATGAGCAAACGGAAGCTCTTGCAACTTGTGCAAGAGAAGCACGTCGAAGGGTGGGATGACCCACGGATGCTCACGATTCGCGGCATCCGCCGACGTGGTTACACACCTCAGGCGATCCGCGCGTTCTGTGAACGGATTGGCGTTGCGAAGTTTAATAGCACAATCGACATGGCCTGGCTCGAAGACGCTGTCCGCGAGCATCTCAACGAAATCGCGCCGCGGCGAATGGCGGTACTAAACCCGCTGAAGGTGGTGCTTACGAACATCGCCGATAGCGAGACGATGACTCATAGCGTCGCCAACCATCCACAAAATGCCGAGCTTGGTGAACGCAACATCGCGATGGGCAATGTTCTGTACATCGAGCAAGACGATTTTATGGAAGACGCCCCGAAGAAGTTCTTCCGTCTCAAGCCGGGGGGCGAAGTCCGCCTCCGCTCAGCCGGGATCATTAAGTGCGATGAAGTCATTAAAGACGATGCCGGTAAGGTGACCGAGCTGCGATGCACCTTTGATGCCGACCACAGCCGCAAGGTGAAGGGGACAATTCACTGGGTGAGCGCGGCCGATGCGGTTGATGTGGAGGTGAGACTCTACGATCATTTGTTCGCCAGCGAATCGCCCGACGAGGCGAGCGAGGGCAAAACGTTTCTCGACAATCTCAATCCGAATTCGTTGGAAGTCGTGACCGCCAAAGCGGAACCGTCGCTGGGCATCGCGGAGGCGGGACAGCACTTTCAGTTCGAACGGATTGGATATTTCTTTACCGATCCGAAGCTGAGTAAGCCGGGCAAGCCTGTGCTGAATCGGACGGTGACGCTGCGTGACACTTGGGGGAAGGTGAGCAAGCAATAGCTGTCGTTGCGTTTCGTTGTGGCCATCCCACGACGCGGGAAACGGTTCGTTTGCCCGATGAACCGATCGTTGGTGGATTACCCAGGCCAGTCGCCACTAAATACTTCGGTTGCCGGCCCCGTCATGTAAACATGATTATCGGCTTCCGACCATTCGAGTTCGAGCGCGCCGCCGAGCAGTTC
>JBGSWC010000332.1:0-12633 GCA_041752635.1 Pirellulales bacterium
GATAACGTCCACCGGCCGCGAGGCCAGGGAAAGTGCCACAGAAAACAAACCGCCACCCTCGGGTGGTAAGGGTGAAAAGGTGCGGTAAGAGCGCACCGCAGGCGGGGTGACTCGCCTGGCAGGGTAAACCCCATCCGGCGCAAGGCCAAACAGGGAGTCAGGGTCGGCCCGACCCGCACCAGCTCCCGGGTAGGCCGCTCGAGCCGCGTGGCAACGCGTGGCCTAGATGAATGGTCGCCTCCGGCACGCAAGTGCTGAGACAAAACCCGGCTTACAGACCCTCTCTCGGGGCTTTTTTGGGGTTGAGTGTGGAGTGATGAGGGTGGAGTGGGGGAAGTCGAGGGTCTAGGGTCCAGAGTCTTGAGTCCAGAGTCGAGTGGAATAGCCGATGAGCTACGCCTCATCGCTGTCCAAATTATGTCGAATGATTCCACGCTCAGCGACGAGGCGTAGCTCGTCGGCTAATGATCGCTTGTTAGCGCAAACTGCCAATCAACAACTACTTCACCTCGAGCATCCGCTCCAGCGCCACCAGGCTCCAGTGCGCCGTCTCGTCGTCGACTTCGATGATGTTTACTGGGGTCCCAGCGACGAAGTTTTCGAGGCTCCAGCACAAGTGAGCCAAATCGATGCGGTACATTGTGGCGCACATGCAGACCACCGGCGAGAGAAAGTGAATCTCTTGCTCGGGGTGTTCTTGCTTGAGTCGGTTCACGAGGTGTAACTCGGTGCCGATGGCCCACTTCGATCCGGGGGGTGCCGATTCGACGGTGCGAATGATCTTGCCGGTGCTGCCCGATTCGTCGGCTAGTTCAAAGACCTCGCGCGGGCACTCAGGGTGGACGAGAATCTTGATGCCCGGGTGTTGTTTGCGGAACAACTCGACGTGGGCAGCCGTGAACATTTGGTGAACACTACAGTGACCTTTCCACAGAATCACTTTCGACGACTCGATCGTTTGTTCGGTGTTGCCGCCTAAGTCGTCGGCATAGGGATCCCAAACCGGCATCACTTCGTTGGCGATGCCCATCTCCATGGCCGTGTTGCGACCGAGGTGTTGGTCAGGGAAGAACATCACGCGCGAGCCGCGGGCAAAGGCCCACTCGATGGCGGCGCGGGCGTTGCTGCTAGTGCAAACGATGCCGCCGTGGCGACCGACGAACGCTTTGAGGCTGGCGGCCGAGTTGATGTAGGTGACGGGAATGAGGTCGCGGGTATCGATCACTTCGCCGAGTTCTGCCCAGGCCGTTTCGATTTGATCGATGGCAGCCATGTCGGCCATGCTGCACCCGGCGGCCATGTCGGGAAGGATGACCTGGACGCGGCGACCGTCGCGCTCGGCGAGTTTCTCAGGGCGGTTGGCGAGAATATCGGCCGTCTCGGCCATGAAGTGAACGCCGCAAAATGCAATTACCCGACAATCGCTGCTATCGGCCGCCATCTGGCTGAGCTGATAGCTATCGCCCTTGAGGTCGGCCAACTCGATCACTTCGTCTTGTTGATAGTGATGGCCCAGGATCAGTAATTGCGAGCCTAACTGCTGGCGGACGGCGTTGATCCGCGCTGCTAGCATAGCGTTACCGAGCGATTTGTAGGGCTTGAGTTCGTGGGTGGGAGCGGGCAGGGTGGCGGGCATGTTGTTTTTCCGGCTGATTGAACGAATCCCTGCGATTATACGCAGATGTTCGCAGTCTCGCAGCCGGACTCGCAAGAGTTCGGAAAAGTACGAATGACGCTCCGAGGTGTTGCCACTCGGGTTGCGAGTTCGCACAGGAGGCAAAGTTTGCCGGCCCCGGGTGCCGATAACGACCAGGAGCAAGCATTTCGCCGCGCTGGCGATCAATAACAAGCTGGGTTCAAGCGACGGCGCTATGGAAGTACAACTCGCGGTAGAGCCATTGATCAGCGATCTGTCGTGTCGCCCCGGCGACTTTTCGGAATTGCCACCTTATGCCCGACATCTTCTCAAGGTGTCGGTGCCCGTGTCGGTGCAACTCGTTGGCAAAAAGCAGACTATCAACGACATCACGCGGCTTGTGCCAGGTTCGATCATTAACTTCGACAAGTCGTGCGACGCGCCGCTTGAACTGTTCGTCAACAATCGCCTCGCGGCGCGGGGCGAAACGGTGAAAGTGGGCGAGCGGTTTGGTCTGCAAATCAGCGAGATAGTGCTGCCGCCAGAAAACTTTGCGGCAGTGAAGAAGCGTCCGGTGGGCTAGGGCTGTGGGGCTGCATTCGCGGTTGCCGGTGCCTCAAGCTTTGAAGACGTTCGTCGCGACGCCTGTTTCAGCGACATGGCCGAAGCAAAATCGATCACCAGTCGATCTTGTTTCTTGGCGATCGCGGCGTTGAGCTTCGTCGTGAGTTTTTCGCCATCGAGTTCGCGTTGCAAAATGTGTTTCATTGCTCGGCCGAGCGGCTCGGCTGCATCACCACGGATTTCGCCGAATTTTGTCAGGTCGAACTCGGCGATGTCGACGTGAGCTTGCGTGACATTCGGCACAACGGCAACGCCGGTCAGTGTGGTTCGCAACGCGATCTCACAGTCGATTCTCACGACCAGGTGCGAGTCCCCCTCGGCTGTTAGCGTGATGATGTGAAGACCGCGATTGTAGCGGCGCATCTGAGCCCAGCCTTTGAGCTTTGCCGAGGCAATCACTGACAACCCGATTTGCCCCGTTTCAAGCGACCGAAGGTTATCGATGCGAATCACGAGAGGCGTTTGGCTCTCGTCGACTCCTTCGTCAATCACAATGCGGTACTGCTTCCAGGTCCCGTGGTCGACCAATTTATGTCGGCGCGACATTCGCAAGCCGTCGAATTTTACGCCGCTGGTGATGTTCTTTTGGCCGCCCCAATCTTCTTGCTTTGCATATTCTCGGGGCAGTGCGTCGCGGATTAAATCGGCGAGCAGCGGAGCGAGTGCATCGGCAGGCGACGGAGTTTCGCCCGCGATCGGTTTTGTGACCTGGGCGGCGAGCTGAGGAGAGATTGCAACAACCAGCACCACTGCTATCAGACCCAATCGCATTGTCTGGTTTTCCTCCAAGGAATCTCGCTGAACAAACTGGTCACCCACCCGCGCGACTAACTGTTCCTACGTTATCCGCACTTCGGTCGTTCTTGAGTATCGACCAACAAAAAAAACCTGCCCCCGGCACACAAGGCACCGGGGACAGGCCGAAAGGGGGAATCTTAGAGCAACCGTCACAAACAATTAGCGAGCAAAGCTGGTACGAACGTCGTCGCGTTGACGACCGACAGCGGCGTTAGGATCGCTCATCGGGCGGGGCGGAATCGGACGAATCCGTGCTTCGGCTTCCACTGGCGTGGGAGCAGGAGCAGGAGCGGGAGCGGCAGCGGGGGCCGACATGGTCGAACCACAGCAATCGTTGCTCACGCAGCAGCTAGGGTCAGCACAGCACGAAGGCTCGCAGCAGCTATCGCAGCAACCACGGCTCTTGATCTTACCGAACAAGCGGTCGAGCAAGCCACACTTCGGAGCACAGCACGAACCGCACGAGCTGCCACAGCAGTCGTTAGCACCGCAGCTTGGCTCACAGCAGCTATCGGCAGCACAGCACGAAGGCTCGCAGCAACCGTTGCCTGCACCACAGCATCCGTCAGCCGCACAGCAGCTAGGATCGGCACAGCACGAGGGTTCGCAGCAGCCGTGCCCCTTGAGACGACCAAACATGCGGTCGAGCAAGCAGCACTTCGGAGCACAGCAAGATCCGCACGAGTCGGCACAGCAGTTATCGGCAGCACAGCACGAAGGTTCGCAACAACCGTTGCCTGCACCACAGCATCCGTCAGCCGCACAGCAGCTAGGATCAGCACAGCACGAAGGTTCGCAGCAACCGTTGCCACAACCGATGTTCCTTACGCGACCCATCAAGCGGTCGAGCAAGCAACACTTTGGTGCACAGCACGAGCCGCACGAGTCGGCACAACAATCATTAGCACCACAGCTAGGCTCGCAACCACAATCGTTGGCGCAGCAGCTGGGTTCGCAACACGAACCGCAACCGCCAAGCTTGTCGAGCAAGCCGAAGCCGAAGCACTGGCTCGCCAGAGCGAAGCTCATCACGAGCGCTCCCAATACGTTCCGTTTCATCGAACAATCTCCTTTTATAGTTGGAACCGCCCGTTGCGGTCTTCAATCGATCCCGTGGTGGTCATGGGAACCGGGGCCGAGGATCCGCAACAGTGTGCGATTTCCCAGACGGCCGTTCCCCCGGTTGAGCGGTGTAGTGGGGCTCGCGGAACACCTAGGCCGGCGGTTCCACACACCTGGGGTCGTTCAAAGGCGGGTGCGCTAGTGGGGGGTTACAACGTGGGCCCTGCTGCCCGTCGAGCCAATCCTTGACTCGATATTCAATTAACGGCGGGTCAGCAGCGCAGGTGGGGTCGTTGCTCGGAGTGCATTCAGGCGAATGATTCCTCGCAACATCCTTTCGTATCGGACGCTTACCGAAAGCGGCTTGAATGATCGCAACTCATTTTGTCATAATGGTTTACGGCAACACTCGCGCAAACTTTCCCTTGTGCGAAAGCTTGGCCGGCTGTAACGATTGTGCGGGCCGAATTGCCGCGTTGCGCGTAGTTGATCGAACATAAACATGTTAGAATCCGTAGAGTCAAGCGATTGGCTGTTTTCGGTGACAGCAGTCGCGATCGTTTATTGCAAGTTCCCAGAACGTTATTCCCGCATAGGCCGTTGTTAACCTTCATAGCCGAATTGGCCACAATTCGGAGCATTGTCGCACCCGCCCCGAATTCTGTTGAATCCGGCTACAAGATTGTCGCAATGCTTTCCCGCCTCTCGTTTTTTCGGATGTCGCACACCATGGTAAGAGTTTTCTCTTTCTTCGCGATCGTTGCCACCATCGCTACTTCGTCACATGTTTTCGCTGCGGATGCCAATGACTGGCCGAACTGGCGTGGTCCCCGCCAAGACTGCACCTCCGACGAAACGAATCTGCCTGCCGAGTGGGATCCGCGTGGGGGTGAGGGAAGCAATCTGCTTTGGAAGAACGACAAGCTAGGCGGGCGCTCGACTCCAATCGTACTCGGCGGGCGGCTCTACACCATCGTTCGCGATCGTCCTGAGACAAAGCTCGAAGGTGAAAAGGTCGTCTGCGTCGACGCCGCAACGGGCGACGTACTTTGGGAACACGTCTTCAATGTCTATCTCTCTGACGTACCCGACACGCGCGTCGGCTGGAGCAGCTGTGTCGCCGATCCCGAAACTGGCTACGTCTATGCTCAAGGTGTCTCTGGCTACTTCTGTTGTCTCGATGGCAAAACGGGTGAAGTAGTTTGGGAACGGAGCCTGCACGAAGAATTCGGACTGCTCAGTACCTACGGCGGTCGCACGAACATTCCCGTCGTTTATGGCGACACCGTCATCACCAGCTCAGTCGTTATCGGATGGGGCGATGGACCACAGTGGGGCATGATGGCGAAACCGGCTCACCGGTTCCTCGCCTTTGACAAACGGACGGGCGAATATCGCTGGCTTGGTACGACCAACCTGATTCCCGACGACACAACCTACAGCACACCGACAATCGCGCGGCTCGGCGGTCGCGATGTGCTGGTGTTCGCCGCTGGCGATGGATGTGTGTGGGCACTCGAAGCAGGGACCGGTCGGCAAGTGTGGTCCTATCCATTCTCGCGACGTGGGCTTAGTGTTTCGCCGCTTGTGGAAGCTGATGGACGCATCTACATCGGCCAAAGCGAAGAAAACATGGTCGGCAATACGATGGGTGCCGTGGTCGCGCTCGACGGCAATATCGACCCCGACAAAATGCCAGTCAGTTTAGCCGACAAAGAGTTGTGGATGAACTACGAAGTGATGGCGGGCAAAAGCTCGCCCGTGATGCTCGACAATCGGCTCTACGTGATCGACGACCGCGCCAAACTTTTTGTTTTCGATCCCGAATCGGGAGAGCAACTCGCTAAGAAAGCACTTGGCACTGTGATGCGGAGCACACCGCTAGTTGCCGATGGCAAACTCTATCTCTGCGACAACAACGGCCGCTATTACACACTCAAACCATCGGGCGACGAACTCGAAACGCTTTGCAAACTTCGCATTGCCGGCGAAGCGAGCGATGGCTCGCCGATCGTGTCGCACGGCAGAATCTTCTTGCCGATGTCCGACACTTTGTACTGCATTGGAAATAACGACAGCATCGCGGCCAACAAGACGACCGAGAAACTCGACCCGTACCCGTGGGCCGACACAACGGGCGACGCCAAGCCCGATGCCAAGGTGGCTCACCTGCAAGTTGTCCCTTACGAGGCAACTCTCGCTCCCGGCCAGGTCCAGGCGATGCGGGTGCGGCTCTACGACGACCACGGATTTTACATTCGCGATGCGTCGCCCGACGAAATCAAATTCACAGTCAATGGACCTGGCGAGGTCGACGCCAATGGCAAATACTCCGCCTCGGCCGCCGGTAGCCACGATTGTGCTCAGGTGCAATGCAAATTCGGTGACCTGACTGGCACCGCCCGCATCCGAGTTGTGCCGCCGTTGCCTTGGAAGTTCACTTTCGATGATGCCGATGATGTACCACTCACTTGGGTCGGTGGTCGGATTCGCTACGTCGTTCGCGAAGGCGAGGGGGGCAAATTTATTGCCAAGCCAACTGAACTCCCCACGCGACCTGGAGCCCCAACGACAAAGCTCGGCACTCGCAGCCAAATGTGGATGGGATCGCCCGACCTCGCCAATTACACGATCACAGCCGACATGATGCTAACCGTCGGCGATGAATCGAGCGATGCCGACCCCGGGGCGGCGGCTCCTGAGGTGCCCGAATCGATCGCCGCGACTGCCGAGAAGCTGCCCGATATCGGGCTCATCAACAGTTGTTATACGCTCACCTTGTTCGGCCAAAGCCAAGAGGTTCGGCTCTACAGTTGGTGTACCCACGACCGTCGGACGCAAGCAACCAAGAGCATGGATCTTAAAGCCGATGTCTGGTACAGCACAAAACTTCGCGTTGAACCCGACCCCGATGCAGGAGTCTGCCGTGTGATGGCAAAGGTTTGGGAACGTGGTAAGCCTGAGCCTACTGCATGGATGTTCGATATGATCGACGAAGCACCGAACTACAGCGGTGCTCCGGGCTTGTTTGGCAACAGCAAGGACGCCGAGGCATTCGTTGATAATATTGAAGTGACACCGAACTAAAACAGAGACGAAGCACGCATGACGAATGACGAAATCGTTCGAGCGTTCGTTATTCGGATTTCGACATTCCCACTAGCCTGTCGACGTTAACCGACCGAAACTCTTGGTGAGTTTCGCTACCACCAAACCAAGCTTAGAGAAAGAAATAAATGCCCCGCTACTTATTCATTGCCACGCTCTGCGTCTTCCCCCAATTCAGCTACGCCGAAACTCCGAATGTTCCCACGAAAGAGTGGGCCCAATGGGGTGGCGACTCGCTGCGTAACAACGTTCCGGTGGGCGAAAACCTGCCGACTGAGTGGGAAGTCGGCGATTTCGATCCCGAAACGGGCGAATGGGATTCGTCGGGCGCCGAGAACATTAAGTGGGTCAACCGGCTCGGTTCGCAGTCGTACGGCAACGCCGTCGTGGCTGATGGCAAAGTGTTTATTGGCACCAACAACAGCGGCGGTTGGCTCGAACGTTATCCGAGCGACGTCGATCTTGGTTGCTTGATTGCCTTCGATCAAGAGACCGGCAAATTCCTCTGGCAACACAGCAGCGAAAAGCTCAAAACGGGCCGCGTTCACGACTGGCCATTGCAAGGCATTTGCTGCGCTCCACTCGTCGAAGGCAAGCGGCTCTGGTTCGTCACCAGCCGCGGCGAAGTTCGCTGCCTCGACACCGAAGGATTCTACGATGGCGAAAACAACGGCCCCTACACCAGCGAAACGCACCCGGTCAAAGAAGAAGCCGACGTGATTTGGGTATTCGATATGATGGGCACACTCGGCGTCTCGCAGCACAACATGTGTAGCTGTTCGGTCACTTCAGCGGGTGACATTCTGTTCGTTAACACCTCGAATGGCCTCGACGAGTCGCACATCAACCTGCCCGCTCCCAACGCCCCTAGCTTTATGGCGATGGACAAGAACACGGGCGAGGTGCTCTGGACCGACAAGTCGCCCGGCACCAACATCCTGCATGGCCAATGGTCGAGCCCGACCTACGCCGAGCTTGGTGGCGTTCCACAGGTCATCTTTGGTGGTGGCGATGGCTGGGTTTATAGCTTCGACCCCAAAGGCGACGGCAACGGAGGTCCGAAACTGCTGTGGAAATTCGACGCCAATCCGAAAACCTCGAAGTGGATTCTCGGCGGACGCGGTACCCGCAATAACATTATCGCCACGCCGGTCGTTTACGACGGGCTCGTCTACGTCGCCGTCGGCCAGGACCCTGAGCATGGCGAGGGCATTGGCCATCTCTGGTGCATCGACCCCACCAAACGAGGCGACGTCAGCACCGAGTTGGCGTTCAACGCCGAAGATCCATCGACACCAATCCCCCACAAGCGGATTCAAGCGGTCGAGCCCGACGAGGGAGATTTCGCGCGGGCCAATCCCAACAGTGCGGCCGTGTGGCAGTTCAGCGAACAAGACCAAAACGGCGATGGTGAAATCGACTTTGAAGAAACCATGCACCGCAGTTGCGGCACCGTCGCCATCAAAGACGACGTACTCTATATCTCCGACTTCAGTGGCTTGTTCCATTGCCTCGACGCCAAGACGGGCAAGGTGCTGTGGCACTACGACATGCTAGCCCAAGTTTGGGGCTCGCCACTGATCGCCGACGGCAAGGTCTACATCGGCGACGAAGATGGCCAGGTCGCCATCTTCCGCCACTCGGGCGATCCCAAAGTCGCCATGAAAGACGACGGCGGCGATATGGTTCCCTACTACGGCGAAGTCGAAATGGGCAACAGCGTCTATAGCACGCCCATCATTAGCGACAACACGCTGTTCATTGCCAATCGCACCCACTTGTTCGCCATCAAGCAGGGTGTCGAACCTGTTTCGGAATAACATGCTTTCAAAGGGTCGAGAGTCTGGAGGTCTAGAGTCTAGAGGAAAGCGGCGAAGCCGCTGACTCGTTCTCCTCTGGACTCTCGACTGCTAGACTCTTGACTCCCTCACGCAACCATGAAAAAAATCCTCGACGTGGGCCAATGTGGTCCCGACCACAGTTCGATTCGTGCGTACTTCGGCAAGCACTTCGATTGCCAAATCACGCAGACTCACGCTGCCGACGACACCCTCGCGGCGCTTCGCAAGGGCGATTTCGATCTCGTACTCATCAATCGAAAACTCGACCGCGACTATAGCGATGGCGTCGAAATTCTCCGCCAGATCAAGTCAGACGAAGCGATCGCCGACGTGCCGGTGATGCTAGTGACCAATTACGCCGAACACCAAGACGCCGCCATCGAGTTGGGCGCGGTGCGGGGATTCGGCAAGTTGGAGTTTGGCAAGCCGGAAACGCTGGAAAAGCTGCAAGCCTTGCTCCGTTAGTTTGGGGCGGTTTCGCGAATCGAATTTGTGTTCGATTTTAAGGAAGCAGGCCAGTCGCGGCCGATGGGATTTGCCAAGCCATGGAACACGCCAAACAGGGCCGTGCGCAGTCATTCCGTAGCTCCGCAGAGGGGACAAGCTAACTCGCGTAGATGTTTCACGGGTATGACGGTTTAGTCTTCCCAAAAACTTGTGCTGGGAAAAAAAATCGGCGATCTGCGATGTTATGGGGATGGATTTTCCATTCCCCCCTAGCAGGAGGATTCCGGCGCTTCATTTCTCCCGAACAAATTGCCACGCAGATAACTGCCTGCGCAAAAAAGTGACCGCGAGTGACGAGGTTGTCAACTCGCGGTCACAATACTTATGGTAAGAACGCGACGTATTATCGACGACGAAGGGCCAACAGGGCCAAGCCGCCCAATCCCAGCACCGCCAGCGACGAGGGCTCGGGGATCGCAGTCGCCGACACGTCGTCGAATCTGACTTGACCGCCAAGGTCTGGGGTGAGACCGAGGCCGAATTGAATGGTCAGGTCCTGGCCGCTCACGGCTGCCATCGTGGCCGCGTCGTATGAGCGGGTGAATTCCTGATAGGTCCCATTCACGACAGCCGGCGACACGGACGAAGTCGGCGTCAGTGGTGTTCCGTTTGCCAGCAGATCGAACACGACGGGGAGACCCGCGCCGGCATTGCCCTCTGCCCACAGTGAAATATCGACGGGTGTACCAGTGGCCGTTCCAATCGAATCTGAGAGGAGTGTCGTGTCGGTCGATGCACCGCCACCGTTACCCCAAGCACTGGCGTTTAACGCGATCACATGATTTCCCGTGCGCGGGCTCTGTGCAGCAACAACGCTCACATTTTGGTTTCCAACCCAGCCGACCATATCGGCGGTGGTGCTGCCATCACTGTACGATCCTGATTGGAGTTCCATATCAGGACCGACGGGGCTCATTGTGAAACCATTGGCGCTGATCGTTACCGGATCACCAGTCGCATCGCCAATCAGCGTTTCAAAGCTGCCGTTGGTGACCATGATGGCAGCGTGGGACGAGCCGGCAAATGCGAGGCACGCCACAGCGGTGAGCAGTGAGGATGTCTTAATCATTGGGTCTCTCTCCTGGGGTAAAAGGAACACTTACCTTGCTTGAGAACTTCGCACAACCAAGATGCAGGGAAACTCTGAATCGGATTTTACAGCCAATTAGGCAGGTTTCCAACGGAAACCATCCCGAAAAAGGCCCCTCCTGACTCTTACCTTAAGGCATGAGTCACCCACTTGTCCAGCAATAAATGGGTTTTTTCTTGATATTGCTGCCTTGGCATGTAGCGGGACTCACAGACCCAGGTGTTAAAACACCAATCGAAGCTACACCAGCACGCGGAGCAGAAACATCGCAAAATAGCGTGGCGCCGGGCTACAATGGAAGAGAAGGAACGAGTTGACCGGGAACGCTAGCCTGCGTAGGTGTTTCACGCCGATGTCTGGAAGCCAATCCCATTAAACGCTTCGGCCTGGTACGCCGACGCACCTTAACTTCAGCGCGTTACCGACATCGGAGTTTCGCTACTTTCAGTGTGGGGGATCTTAGAAATGCGTCATGGCCCAAAAGACCGACCAAACGCCGAAGCCAGTCAGAAACACGCCAAGGGCACCCGTTACCACCCCAGTCCACTCGTTGTAATAGATGCCACTACCGATCCCCAGCAGGCCAGACACAACGGCAAAAAGCGCCAGAAACATTGCAACGTAAACCATGATGAATCCGACTACGACCATCAGCGGCCAACACGCAAAAGCAAGACATACGGCGATTACCGAAGCAAGTCCGTAGATTTTGGGTGTCTGACCAAATAGCGTGTTGCTCGGGCTATCCGTCACGGTCACTTCCACTAGGGCACTGCGTCGGCTCGGGGTCGGGCTCTAATTCGCCGAGGCCACTAATAGAGACTATCCGCTTGTAATAGTCTAGAACTGCTCCGGGCTTGGAATGTCTTCCATTGTAACGGCATGTGCAGCACCCAGGGGCGGCACTCCCAAGCGGGAAGTGGACTTCGATAAGACGCGTTGATTCATCGTCCGACGCTAATTTGGTAGTGCCAGCAAAAGTACACAGGAGTACAAGGCCGACGCGGATTCGGAGAATTGCTAAGTCCCCTCTGATTCATCGACCGACGCACTTTGCGATCCCCTCGGCGACATCCAGCCTAAGCGAACTCCGTGACTGGCCGCAATCTATTGCTGGGAAATGAGTTATGGAGGCCCGTTCGCGGCAACGATGGATCGAAGTCCCTCCGCCAACTTTTGCTTCTGGATGCGGCTTGGACTTTCGCTATAATCGAGAGCCGTTCGCTGCTTACCTCTCATCGAATAATAGGTGCTCCCCAATGCAGGAAACAGTTAACAAACGCGCAAACGATCACGTCACCAAAGCGGGGGAAGTATCGAGACAGTTGGTCCTGGCCGGAATTGCGATCGTCTGGCTCGCGCACACAGCAAGTCTGGGCAATGGGCAAATTGCGTTTGGCAAGCCACTCGACCCCATGCTTGCGTCGGCAATTTTCTGGTTCACGCTGAGCTTGTGCTGCGAGGTGTTGCACTACGCTGTTGGCATCGTCTGTTATGGCGGCCTGACAATCAGCAAACGTGGCAACGACGACGCGAGCCAGCATGGTTGGGTTTCGGTTGTGTTGTTCCTTATTGTCCTCGCGAAATTAATCACGATGGCTGGAGGCTACTTTTTCATCGGGCTGTACGTTTGGCTCAGCCCGCTAATGTTAGGCTTCCGTCAATCCACAACGGTGTAAACTTTGCTGGGGAGCACTGAGGGAGCACTGAAGCACTGAGTGAAGCACTGAGGGACAGTCAGCCAAATCGAACTAGCCAAATCGAACTCCGTTAGTCGCCGCAACTTCTTGCGGTGAGATGAGCCATGGCTGCCCGTTCGCGACAACGATGGGTCGTTGTCACTCAAACCGGGCAAAAGAATTCGGAACCGACCGGGCGGGGTGTCGGACCAATTTCTCTGGCAACTCTGGCAACACCCTTCTGATCGGCTTTTCGGAATGACCATCGAGATCGCCTCGACACAGGGT
>JBGSWC010000333.1:0-3157 GCA_041752635.1 Pirellulales bacterium
GCAGTATGCAATAAGATAAATAAACCCACAGTCGGCATTGGGGGCAATGCGGCTGCTCGTCTGATGGTAGGTAACCCTTGTCCAAAAAAACCGTGCTCAACCAAAAAATCGCCCACTCTTCTCGCCAACGCCGGGCAAGGCGTGGTCTCACCCTTGTCGAAATGCTGATCGCGGTCGCGCTGACGCTCGTGCTGATGGGCACAGTCGCTAGCATTTTCGCCAGCGTCTCGGGCAGCATCGCCAATCGCCGCAGCTCGATGGAGATGAACACCCAGCTTGCCCACGTGCGTAATGTGCTGGCGAGCGACCTGCGTGGGGCGACCTGTACGGCACTCCCCTGGCAACGCCCCGAAGCAAGCCAAGGCTATTTTGAGATTGTCGAAGGACTGTATTGCGATTTCTACCCGTCGGCGTTGACCGATGGCATTCCCGGCAATGGAGAGCTCGAAGTAGGATCGTCGACCATTCCGACCGGTTTGCAACCCGGAAGCGAAACCGTCGGTGCCTACGTCCAAAACTTGGGCGGCCCCAATGCGACCGCCAGCAACGGGCTGGGCGACTACGACGACATTCTTGCGTTCACCACCCGCAACGAGAGCGAACCATTTGTTGGTCGCGTGCCACAGGGGAACCGCCTAGGCGACGGCAGCCAAGAGAATTTTTCGCGATGGGGCTACACAACATCTCAATCGCCACTGGCTGAGGTCATTTGGTTCGCAGTCGAAAATCCCCCCTACGACACGGGCGGACTGATGGGCGAAGCGGGGTTTCGCACCATTTATCGACGTGCTCTGATTATCGCGCCGTGGCTCGACTACAGTTACTCGAACTACTCCGCGACCGGCGGCCCGGTATCTCGCCCAGGTGTCTTACGGATTCTCGATGGGCAGAATGACGAAAGCGAAATCGACGAGGCCGATGCTGCACTGGTAGCCTTCCAAGAACGCTACGACATTTCGGCTCGTATCGAGTTCGATCGCACGGTCGATCCGGGCAATGGGGGCACCTGGGTCATCAAAGCCAACACGCTGGCCGATCTCACCAAACGCGAGCACCGCTACGAGCACCATGGCCACGTCGTCAGTAGCGGGAACGATGGCAAGACGTTTCCGTTCAACATGATGTCGGCTGGCAATGGCATGTCGCCTGGGCAAATCACGATTGTGCCTGACGACACGGTGAGCAACGGCAGCGGAGCCAACATCATCCCCGTACTCGAAGGACAAGCGGTCCAGCAGTTCGACATTCGCAGTGGCGGCACCGGGTACATCGGACGGCCCTTTGCCCACACCGACGGCAACGCCACTGCCCGCGTGATGGTCGACGAAGGGGGCGTGATTCGCTATGCCACGACCGGACTCGTTCCCCTCGGCCAAATCGGCCCGCGGCAATCGCGACGGGGCGAAGATCTGATGCTCAGCCAGGCGCTTGCGTTCGATGTGCAGGTCTACGACCCGGAGGCACCCGTTTACCTAAATAATGCAACAAATACTACATTGACGCCCGCCGATGCAGGCTATCGTTTCTCAGCTACACAACCATCAACGCGGGTGTCCTCTGGTGCCTACGTCGATTTGGGTTATCGGAATCTGCACGCCGAAGTGGCTCGACGCCTCAACGCTCCAATCGTTGTGTTATCGTCAATTGATTCGCCGTTCGTAGATCCACCATCCTTCCAGAGCCAACTCGGCGATGGACGACTCACGCGTGTCTACGATACTTGGAGTTTGCACTACGAGAATAACGGTATCGACGAAGACCGCGATGGTCTGGTCGACGAGGGAACCAACGGTTTTGACGACCCCGGCGTCTACTATGATGCGAACGGTAATCCGACAACTGCGATTCGCCTCGGCGTCGACGATCCGGGCGAATACGAAACGGCTCCGCCCTACAACACTCCGCTCCGCGCCGTACAGGTTCGCCTGCGAGTCTACGAACCCGACAGCGGCCAGATTCGCGAAGTCACCGTCCGCCAGCATTTTGTGCCGGAGTAGACGAACGATACGTGAATCGATTTTGGCGAGCCGAGAGCGTTAGCGACCGGAGTTTAAGTGTTTTCGTTTCGCGTCTTGCTCCGGTCGCTGACGCTCACGGTTCGCCTAACTGTTTCCCAACTATGAACCATGTGATTCGCCTCCGTGGGCCTTGGCAATTCGAGGTCGTCGATCAGCTTGATGGTGCCCCGCCGCCGCGCGTGAACAGCGGAAAGCAACCAATGCCCGGCGATTGGTCGACCGAGCTTGGCAGTGAATTCCGCGGCACTGTTGCCTACCGTCGCGTGTTTCATCGACCGACGGGGCTCGAACCGGGGCAAAGTGTGTGGCTCGTCATCGAGTCGCTCGTCGGATTAGCCGAGGTCTCGCTCAACCAAACCCCATTGGGCACGATCGAATCGACCGGCGGCCGATTTGCCATTGAATCGATACTTGCCGACGACAATCGGCTCGAAATCGTTGTCACCCACCACGCCCATAGCGGCCCCGGTGGTCTCACGGGGCTCGTTTCGCTCGAAATCCAAACCGTGCGCCCAAGGCCGATTGACTGATAATGTAGCTACCGTCGCCAGACGGTGGATGCCCTTGCCGTTGGGCGTCCCCGCTCTGGCGAGCGTAGCTACATTTCGAGCCTTGTAGCAAAGCACGTGCGCAGCGAAAATCACCGGTTTCGGGTTTCGCCAAAAATATTGGAACAATGTGATGCCGAGTTGTGTGCTTGCTTATTCGGGTGGTCTCGATACGTCGGTCATTTTGGGCTGGTTACAGGATGAAGGTTATGACGTGCATTGCCTGTACGTCGACCTGGGGCAGCCGTGCGAAGATCGCGATGCGATCATGAAAAAGGCCCGCGACAATGGGGCCAAGAGCGCCAAGCTGGTTGATGTCCGCGAAGAGCTGTGCCGCGATTTTGCCTTCCCTGTGTTGCAGTGGCAAGCGAAGTACGAGGGCATTTACCTGCTCGGCACTTCGATCGCCCGGCCGCTGATCAGCAAGGCGTGTTTGCAGTAGGCCCGCGCAGTCGGTGCCGAGGCGTTCGCCCACGGCGCCACCGGCAAGGGGAACGACCAATGTCGGTTTCAACTCGCAGCCGAGGCGCTTGATCCGAGCGTCAAGACAATCGCACCGTGGCGGATGAAAAAATTCCGTGACCAGTTTCC
>JBGSWC010000334.1:0-2283 GCA_041752635.1 Pirellulales bacterium
CCGCTCCCCCCCCCGGGGGGGTTGGGTTTGGGGGGGGGGGTGCGCTACCGCTGTGTCATCCGGCTTCGTTCCATCGCCAGCTCGGCTTTTTGGATGTAGCTCGTGTCACCAGTGCCAGCATAGGCGCGTTGGTAAGTCACACTCAACGCCGCGTAGCTGAACGAATCGTTCGGTTCGAGTTCGCACAACTTCTCGGCAGCGGCGACGGCTTTGTCGTGGTTCCCTAGCTTCTGCTGGACTACCGACATGGCCGCATGTGCTAGCGAAAAAGCGGGATCGACAGCGAGCAGCTCATCGAGTTTCGCGGCCGCTTCGGCGAACTTTTGCTCGTTTTTAAGCTGCTCGGCTTGTTTATAAAGCTCGGTGGTCGTGGTCATAAAATAATCCTCATTGTCAGAAGTTCGCCATTATTGTACGAAGCACGAATCGCGATCCCCAGCCCCTGCTAGCGATGGAGTGCTATCTTCCGCAGAGACGGCAAAATCGGCACCTTCGCTTAACTGCCTAGGTTTGTTTCATCCGATAAAAGTCAGCGGATGGGAAAATTCCGCTCTCCCACCGCTTGCCAGCATTCGCCGTTTGCAATCGCTCCATCGCTCAAAGGACCACCCACTGTGACGATTCATCCCTTGGCTGACGTAAGCCCCCGCGCGGATCTGGGTCACGATGTCGAAATCGGCCCCTTTGCCGTGGTTGAAGCTGACGTTCGCATCGGAGATCGTTGTCGGCTGGCAGCCCGCACAACCGTCAAAGCGGGCACGACGCTGGGAGACGACTGTGTTGTTGCCGAGGGAGCCGTACTCGGTGGAATGCCCCAGCACCTGCATCAGCCCGCTGAACCGGGCGGGCTCGTGTTGGGCTGCCGCAATCTGATTCGCGAAAATGCCACGCTCCATCGCGCAATGTCCGCCGGCGAAAACACCACGATCGGCGACGATTGTCTGATAATGGTCGCGGCCCACATCGCTCACGACTGCCGAGTCGGTAACGGGGTCGTGCTCACCAACAACGTCATGCTCGCCGGGCATGTCACAGTGGGCGATCGCGCTTATCTCGGTGGTGGTGCTGCCGTTCATCAGCATTGTCACGTGGGTCGAGTGGCGATGGTTGGCGGTCTGGCGCGGATCGACCAAGACGTGCTGCCGTTTGTGATGATCGACGGCGAATCAAATCGCGTCGTCGGGCTCAATAAGGTGGGACTCCGCCGCGCCGGCATCGAAGCGGCCGATCGCGCGCAAATCAAGGAGGCCTATCGCCGTATTTTCCGCGATGATCTTTCGTTCGCCGAGCTGATGGCGGCACTGGAAGAGGACTTCAGCGAAGGTCCGGTCGCTGAGTTTGCCGAGTTCTTGAGTCACACCACTCGTGGCTTCGTTCGCGAACGCCGCCGCACATCGCGGCCTACGCTGCGAATTGTGCCCAGCGTCGATGAAACACACGATGAAGCACACGACGAAGTTGCAAAAGCAGCGTAAGTTTATTGGCCTCGGATACGCGGGGCTGCTATTTTGGAGGGTGTGCAAATTCACCCCACCATGCTGCGTGTCGTCGGGCTGTTGGCCTGTTTGCTGGTCGTAAAGACGACCGTCGCAATTGTGTTGAACTACACCGACTACTTCCCCGCAAATTTTCGCACTGATTTCTTACTGGGTCGCGAGTCGTACTTCGACGGAGCCTATGCCACTGCGTTCTATACGCACATCGTGAGCGGGCCTTTTTGTTTGCTCGCAGGGCTGGTGCTGCTGAGCCACCCGTTTCGACAACGCTACCCGGCGTGGCACAGGCGCTTGGGGCGGTCGATGGTTGTTTGTGTACTCGTGCTGCTCACGCCGAGTGGGCTGTGGATGTCGGCCTATGCGATGACGGGGAAAGTGGCGGCAGTTGGCTTTGCTTTGCTATCGCTCGTTACCTTCGTCGCAGCAACACTTGGTTGGCGGTCCGCCGTGCGACGCGATTTTGTGCAGCACCAGCGATGGATGCAAAGGCTTTATGTCTTGCTAGCGTCGGCGGTGGTGCTGCGTGTGATGGGTGGATTCGCCCAAACCACCGGTATGGATGGCATTTATCCGTTCGCTGCCTGGGTGAGTTGGCTGTTGCCACTGGGGCTGCTAGAAATCTATCAAAGGCGAGATAGTCGTTGATCGCTGCTATGTAGGAAACTGTGTCAAGGCTAGATTCGGATTTTTGCTGAGAGGCTCCGTCGGCATCGCAAGCTGCTATTCGATCATGAAAGGGTGAACTCTCAGATCATTCAACTAAGTTCGCTTTGCAAGCGGATTATCA
>JBGSWC010000335.1:0-2397 GCA_041752635.1 Pirellulales bacterium
AACCGTCGGGCCCCCAGCGCAACCCGTTAGCGAAGTTATGGTAGTTGTCGCGCGGCACATCGAATCCATCGAGCAGCACCTCGGCGGGACCGTCGGGCACGTCGTCGTGGTTACGATCGGGAATAAACAGCAACTGCGGCGGACACATGAGATAGACGCCGCCACGGCCGACTTCGACGCTGGTGAGGTGCTGAATGTTGTCGCAAAAGACCGTGCGTTTGTCGGCGACTCCGTCGTTGTCAGTGTCCTCGAAAATCAGCACACGGTCGCGCATCGAGAGATCGAATCGCAACTGTCGCTCGGCATAGGTATAGTTCTCAGCAACCCACAATCGGCCGCGGGAGTCCCAGGTCATCGCGATGGGATTGCGAACTTCTGGCTCGCTCGCAAATACGGAGACGTGAAAACCATCCGGCATCTCGAACCCTGCGGCTGCTTCGGCGGCCGACATCGGTTGGGCCGCGATGTTCAGCTCGCTGTTGTGAATCGGCGGAAACTCATCGGCCGACAGCGTCGACAAGAAACTCACCACCCCCAAAACAATTGCGATCAAACGTGCTGAGCAAGAACGATTCATAGACAATCCCACAGTTGGCGAAGAAGCGTATGGCCAGCCCCAACGGGCATCATCGAAGGGCCCAGTTGATTGTAGCACGAGCGTCTCGAAGCGCTGCGACGGTCGACTTTCGGGCAGTGTAAGCTGGAATTCCCTGGCCAACCAGTTACATGGGTGATTGGGAATCCCCAGGGCCACAGCGTGTGTCTGACAAATTATGATGGCAATCTGTATGACGGGAACCGCCAAGCCGCCACCAGTGCCGAGGGGAATCATCGCTTCGGGAATTGATCAACCGCAGAGTCGTTCATCGAGGGAACGCGGATTAACGCTAATGCACGCGGATGATCGCAGATAGTCATCGTTCGTCGCACGTTGAAGGCTAGTTCGCTAAGGGCTCAAGCCCAAGGAAGTGCGACTATCGCCAATCATTACATTTTTCATCAAAATCCATCCGCGACGATCCGCGACGATCCGCGAACATCGGCGTTCCCTGGAATCGCCCGCATCGTGAACTGCTGCTGTCCGGGTAATCCTTGCATGCTGTCAGGCACCACAGTGTGAATTACTTGTGGCGAGATCGTTGAAAGGTTAGTTTGAAGAGGTTCGAACCCAAGACAGACCCACGTTCGACCGGTTCTGTGCGATTCGAACTCGGGCCTCGATTTTGAACCAAAGGCGTTTGCAAATGCGTAAGTTGCTGCCTGCCATTCTGTGGACACTGTTCACCAGCGCGGTATTGGCGGCCGATGGGGGTTCCGCTGATCGACAGAAGCTCGACTTCTTCGAAAAGAAGATTCGACCGATCTTGGTGCAGCACTGCTACGAGTGCCACTCGGGAGACCCCGCTGGGGCTCAGGGTGGCCTGTTGGTTGATTCTCGCAATGCGTTAATCAGGGGTGGCGATTCAGGCGCGGCAGTCGTGCCGGGTGGAGTTGAGCAAAGCCTGCTTGTCTTGGCTCTACGCTACCATAAGTTCGAGATGCCACCCGAGGGTAAGTTGCCTGATCGTGTGATCGCTGATTTTGAGACGTGGATTCGCGACGGTGCCATTGACCCACGACTCACTGCCATTGGCCAGCAGCCAAGAAAGATCGACATTGACGATGGCCGCGCCCACTGGGCTTATCAACCAGTCGCACGGCGCGAAATTCCCCCGGTAAAGAATGTCGCATGGCCGATCAACGACATCGATTATTTTATCTTGGCAAGTCTTGAGTCGGAAAACCTGCAGCCAGCGACTGACGCCGATAAAAGGACTTTGATTCGGCGTTTGTATTTCGATTTGATAGGTCTGCCGCCGACCCCCGAAGAGATTGCGAATTTTGTCGAAGACAGTTCGCCCGATGCCTACGAACAGTTGGTCGAGGGCCTGTTGCAGTCGCCGCGGTTCGGCGAGCGCTGGGGGCGTCACTGGCTCGACATTGCGCGTTTCGCCGAGTCGTTCACGCTTCGCGGGCTACTGTTAACGGAGGCCTGGAGGTACCGCGATTATGTCATCGACTCGTTCAACCGCGATCATCCTTACGATCAATTTATCGTCGAACAGTTGGCGGGTGATTTGTTGATTTCCGAGGCCAATTCGGTTGAACAGCAACGCCGCCTGTTGACTGCCACCACGCTGTTGATGATGGGAAACTCGAACCTTGAGAATCAGAATAAAGCACAGCTTGAGATGGATTTAGTCGATGAGCAATTAGCCCGAATTATTCACCAAGATCGAGATGGTTGTCATGGCGGTCTTGGTTTGCGTCAATTTGAGGCGTGTCGGCCGATGGGGAAGGCTTTCACTGCGATCGGCGCGTAAGGCCCCCTTTCCCCCATTTGATTGAATTCCGTTT
>JBGSWC010000336.1:0-7983 GCA_041752635.1 Pirellulales bacterium
CCGGCTCAGCCGCCACAAGCCGCAGCCGGCCACCAGCCGCCAGCGGCTCGAGTCGCTCGCGGAGCAATCGGTATTTCTGCTGCGGAAAATGGTGCCGAGCCGGGAGCGGGATCGTCACATGGTCGCTGTAGAAGACGTCAAGCATAGAATCAGAGCATTGAAAATCGACCGCGAACCTCTGTCGGGTCACCGCGTGTCTCTGACAGCAGCGCGGCCCGGCAGCGACTTCTTCGCCGGGTATCGACTCCGTCGGTTGACGCTAAACCCCCGCTGGTTAGACTTTAGGCTTGGTCGCCTTTGGCGACTACACAAAGGGCTCGTGGCGAAATTGGCAGACGCGCATGCTTGAGGGGCATGTGCCCGCAAGGGCGTGCTGGTTCGACTCCAGTCGGGCCCACTTTGTGAGTCTTTCGAAGTGGTCAGCTTTCAGCGGTCAGCCTTCAGCTTGGCGGGCCGCTGAAAGCGGCTGGCCTTCCGTTCGTAGGCACACCATTCTTTGTTAGTCGCTGATTGCTCCGCGATCAAAATTCTGATGGCGGAGCCATCAGCGACAATGTGCTAGCCCGGCCCTTGGCGAATCGCGCTCAACCCATCGAGCAACCCACCGTTGCCGAATTCAGCCGTCTCGAGCAGCAGCAACACGCAGCCAACAAGCAGTGCCAGCGCGGCCACGCCCAGCAGCGAAGTGTAGATAGTCGTGCGCGGCTTTTGGACGATGACGCCGCGGCGTGTGGTTGGTTCTGCCATTTGTTTTTGCACTCCAATTTTGAGCCGAGGGCTCTAGCGTTAACCCCACTTGCTGGCGATAGCGGCCGAGACTACCGCGCCCAATCCTAGCAGGCACATGAAGATATAGGCGTACATCCAATTCGGCGACCACGTGCCGCCGGTGTCGATGTACCATTGCCGTTGTTCGAGCATCAGAAATAGCGAAGCGACAAGCACCGCCACCAGCGAGATAATCAGCAGCATCGTATAGACGGTGCCGCGATCGCTAGGGCCAGTGGGCTTTGCGCCGATTGGTCTAGCTAAGCTTGAGTCGGGTTGCGACACGATCACCCTCCACGATTTGTCCCTTTTGCAGTTCGGGAATCATCAGGCCCACAGCGCGGTCAGGAGCGGTTGTTTGAATCGTCGCCCGGCCTAGATACTTCGTGCCACGGAAGACCTCGACCGTATGACCCTTCTTGATGCCATCGTCGGCACCGATGGTGATTTCAATGCGAGTCGAACCGGGTACCTTGCGAATGGCGCTCACGAAACCACCGATGTTGGGGGCGGGCATGTCGACATACGGATCGACTCCCGCGTTGGTGGCGGCGGTTCGCCACTGGCCTAAGTCGGTCACAAGTTGGCGATTTCGTTCGACGGCCGAGTCGAGTTTAATCGACGTGTCGTGCAACGCTTCGGTCGTTTCGACCACCTTATTGAATGCTATGTCTTTGGCCTGTTGGTTGTCGCGAATCTCGACTCGCAGCCCCGTGTTTTCGTCGGCGAGTCGGGCATTGTTCTGCTGCGTCGAGGCGACCATTGCGGTCGCGTCGGCACGTTCAGCGCGGAGCTTGTTGACTTCCTGCAAAATCTCGTCGTTGCGTTGGGCAAGCGTCTCTCGTTCGCTTTCAAGCTTGCGAACTTGTTGTTGGGCCGTATCGATTTCGGCCTGCAACTGTGACTCAAGACGTTGATAGCGATTCTTTTCGCGTTCGAGCTCGGCCTCGACATTGCTTAACTCATCTTTCGCCTGTTTGACCTCGGCAGGCCAATTCTTATGCGCCGAATAGACGGCCATCGACAGACCCATGAACAACACCGACAAGACGACGATGATGACAATGAAGATTTTTCCGATCAGATTCATCGTTTTACCTAAACCGTATGATGTGCTGCGTGCGGGACGACGCTTTCGCAGCGAGTCGCGTGACAAACTAAGAAAAGTGACGAGACAAGTTCCGCTTCGATACTATTCTCCACCGAGTTCTTCTACTGATATCGAAGGGGTTTGGTTCAGCTATTCCGAACTTACCCGTTCTCGACTTCCTGACCAATTCTTCGCGTTGGCGTCCTTCGAGTATAGTCACTGCGACAAAAGAGTGTCAATTTACACAATTCGCGCAAACAGCGGCAAATAGGACGCCGGAGTGCGGGTTCTAACGACCACAAGGGGTTCCCGCGCATTTCAGCCGCCGGGAAAACAAGCGCATCCGCCGCCGCAAGGCCCAACCGGTCGGTCGAATTCGGCCTGTCCCCCGGTCGCAGGCGTGGCGGGCACGCTCAACAATTTCGCTAGTCGGGTGCTACCGCATTCGGGACACGCTGGCACCTCAGTGGCAGAACGAACCAATAACTCGGTTTCCCGGTGACAGTCGTTACAGACGTACTCGTAGAGAGGCATGCTTTCGCTACTATTCGTTAGGCTACCACTTGTCGATCGGACGCGCCAGAATCTCATTCAGAATAATCGCCTGCCGCATTCCTCCGGGCGAGCTCATCAGGGCCAGAATCTCGGCTGCGAGCGGAGCCTCATTGGCCGACACCGTGCTGGCGACGGGGTCGTTGCCATCGTCGAGCTTGCCGAGTCGGTGGTCGAAAGTGGCCTGCAAACGTGCCTCGAGCCGTTCGTCCGATTGACCAATGTCGTGGCCGAGTTGCGCTGCATGTTCGGTGAATTTGCCAGCGGTAAGGTGCTCGGCCACATGGCGGGCTACCTCGGAGCCTTCGCTCAACATCCGTCGCTGGCTCGGCTGTGGCTGTGGCCGTGACGGAGCGGGGGGTTTCGGCTGCGACCTCTCTGACTCAACGAGTCGACGCGCCCGTTCGGGTTGGGGCTCTTCCGCAATTTCAATCAGCTCAATTCGCTTTGGCCGTTCGCCGCGCGACTGTTGTGGGCGAGGTTCGCTGCGACCCGCTTGGCGGAGAAACTCGTCGACTTCATCTCGAACCGAAGCAGCTCGAACCGAAGCAGCTCGCTCGCCTCTTTGCAATTCCTCGGTCCGTCGCGACTGGGCGACTTGAGCCACTTGAACAGGCGTTCGATCGGCACGAGCTCGTAGCGCGGATTCCTCCATCGGATCGATCGGTCGCGGCGGCGCTGGCTGGCGAGCTTTGCGCTCGCGCGACTTCTTGCGCGCGGCCGACGAGTCTTGAGCCTCGCTAATCGCGCGCATGACCCACGAAGCCAAAATCACCAAAAAGATGATGATCTTGATAATCGTCGCAATGTCGGCAATAGGAAGCATTTAGGAAACGACGAGCGATAAGTGATGGACGATGAAAAAATGTAAATGCAGGCGAGCTCGGTGGCATCAGCCCCCGGCGAGGTGGAGGAACGCGGAATGACGCTTTCTATCTCTTTCCACCAACACCGGCGATCGCGCCCCTCATGTCGGTGTCGGCCTGGACGTTTTGGAGTTTATAGTAGTCGAGAATCCCGAGTTGTCCGCTCCGGAAGGCTTCGGCCATCGCCCGGGGCACCTCGGCTTCGGCTTCGACCAGTTTGGCCCGGTTTTCTTCGATTTTCGCCAAGTTTTCTTGTTCTTCGGCGACAGCCATGGCCCGGCGACCCTCGGCGTCGGCCCGAGCCACACGGGTGTCGGCCTCGGCCTTGTCGGCTTGCAGGCGGGCCCCGATGTTGTCGCCCACGTCGATGTCGGCGATATCGATCGAGACAATCTCGAATGCCGTCTGCGAATCGAGCCGCCGAGCGAGCACCGCCTTCGAGATACGATCGGGATTTTCGAGCACATCTTTATGGCTTGTGCTGCTGCCAATGGCGCTGACGATGCCCTCGCCCACCCGGGCAACAATCGTCTCTTCGGTGGCACCACCGATCAACTGATCGAGGTTGGCCCGCACAGTGACGCGCGCTTTCACCTTCAATTGGATACCGTTCTTGGCTACCGCGTCGAGACTGGGACGCTTGCTTCCTTTCGCCGGACAGTCGATCACGCGAGGGTACACGCTCGTCTGGACAGCTTCGAGAATGTTACGACCGGCGAGGTCAATCGCAGTGGCTCGTTTAAAGTCGATGTCGATGATTTTCGCTTTGCGAGCGGCAATCATGGCCCGAATGATCAGCGGCACATTGCCGCCCGCCATGTAGTGAGCCTCTAGCCCCTTTGTGGTGATGCCTTCGTCGTCGCTCAGCCCAGCCTGCACAGCCATGATTTTGCTGCGGACAATCACATTGGGATTCACACGGCGAAACGACATGCGGATCAAGTCCCAGAGGCCGATGCCGGCCCCGGTCATGTAGCTCTGAATCCAGAGCCGAAAATACCTCGCAAAAACCGTTAACGCGATGATGGCTGCTAGCAGCACGATCACCGAGACGACAATCACAATCGTGGTCCGCGTGTCGGCCAATGGCAGATTCAGTGGCAAAGTCAAAATTCCGCGAGTCATTGTGGTGGGAGCCAGCAAGTGGTGAGAGGCATCGGAAAATAGTGCGGAACCGCCTCGGTTCTCCTCTTAGTTGTAGGTGCAAGCGGGCGGCGATACAAGTTTCGGCCCGACAATAGACTTTCGCCTTCCGAAGTTTGATCTTGCCAATTTCGTCGGTATCGGCCTAGTCTCTCGCCACAATTCGGTTGGTTTTCGCTTTGAGCCGACCGCGCTAGCCACAGGTGGTGTCCGAATAACCCGCGGCTAGCGACTTCGGCTCAAAATTCCGTAGAGACTCATTGTTTTGGGCAGAGCTGTGGCAAAACGAATTCTGAAACGAACGCTAACCCTCGTCGGGGCTTGGCTAGCGGCGGCGGTTGTCTTCGGGTTGCGGTACAGTTGCCGGATTCGCTGGCACAACGACCCTCGCCCGCAACTCAAGGCCGCGAATAAGAACTACTTGTTTTGCGTCATGCACGCCCATCAGGTGATGGCCACCATCGATGCCGAGCCGGGCTGTGGAGCGATGGTCTCGAAGAGTGCCGATGGCGACATGATTGCCCTTGCGCTCACGCTGCGAGGTATCAAGGTCATGAGAGGCTCGAATGCCAACGGTCGAGGCGACCGCGGCGGCCGGACGGCACTCGCCCAGTTGCAAGAGCACGTTGAACAGGGTTACCCAGTTTGCATGGCCGCTGACGGCCCGCGCGGTCCGCGCGGACGGGTCCACAAGGGAATCGCCCACCTCGCGCAGCAGACCGGCGCGGTGGTAATCGTCGTCGTACCGCAGGCGAGCCGCAAGTGGATCTTCACCAGCACGTGGGACCGCATGCAGTTGCCCAAGCCCTTCTGTCGCATCGACGGACATTGCAGCAATCCGCTGGAATCGCAGCCTGGCGAACGGCTGGAGGCCTTCCGCCGACGGATCGAACAGACGCTGATCGATCTCGAATACAAGCTCGATCCGAGTGAGGCCGCCTACAATTACTTGGTGGGAGAATCGCTGTCGCAGGCGGCGTAAGCAATACAAGCACGAAGCGCAAGCGATTGAGGTTGTGAATTCAGCCGACCCCCGACTCACTCGCTTGCGCTTCGTGCTTGTACTCGCTCGATTGGTGGCCCCCGACTCGCCTTTTCGATTGGCCCCTTCGCAGCTTAAGATGGGGAATTGAGGTTAAGAATACGTGACGCGCAGGGCATCGAAAGCGACCAGCATGAGCGAACAGCAAGACGAAAAACTCTCGGCCGTCGAGGGCATCAAGATCGAAAGCAACTACCTGCGCGGCGAAATTGCCCAGGAACTTGCCGACGGAACGCCAAAATTCAGCGAAGCGAGCATTCAACTGCTCAAGACCCACGGCACCTACCAGCAGGACGATCGCGATACGCGCAAACAAGCGAAAATCGAGAAAGTGCCCGGGGGCAAGTATTTTTCGATGATGATTCGCACCGCCATTCCAGGCGGAAAACTCACCAGCGAGCAGCTATTGGCCGAACTCGACCTCTGTGACGAAGTCGGCAACACGACCCTCCGCATCACGACGCGGCAGGGGCTGCAACTGCACGGGGTGCTGAAAGACAACCTGCGCACCGTCATTCGCCGCATCAACGAGGTGCAGCTCACGACGATTGCCGCTTGTGGCGACGTGAATCGCAACGTCATGTGCAGCCCAGTGCCTTACAAGAACGACCCAGTCTACGACGATCTGCAGGCGATGGCCGATGAGTTGGCGATTCACTTTCGCCCGCAAACGACCGCCTACCACGAACTGTGGCTTACCGATAACGAGACGGGCGAGAAAACCTTGGCTGGTGGCGGCAATGGCCAAACGATTGAACCGATCTATGGCGAGACCTATTTGCCGCGAAAATTCAAAATGGGTGTCGCGCTGCCCGGCGATAACTCGGCCGACATCTATGCCTATGACCTGGGGCTGCTGGCGATCTGCGAAAACCACAAAATCGTTGGCTATAACCTGCTCGTTGGCGGCGGTATGGGGGTCACTCCTAGTGCCGACAAGACATTCGTCGCCCTTGCACAGCCGATGGTGTTTGTCACGCCCGATCAGGTCATCGAGGTGGCGACCGCTATCGTCAAAGTGCAGCGTGACTTCGGCAACCGGACCGACCGTAAGGTCGCCCGCATGAAGTACCTGATCCACAACTGGGGCCTCGATCGCTTCAAGCAAAAGGTCGAAGAGTATTACGGATACCAGCTCGAACCGCCGCGCGAGGTGAATATTGACGGCCACAACGACGGCATGGGCTGGCACCCTCAAGGCGATGGCAAATTCTTCTATGGCCTGAACGTCGAGAATGGCCGCATCAAAGACACGGCCGACATGCAGCTTAAAATGGCGCTGCGAGAAATCTGCACAACGCTCGCCCCACCGATGCGGCTCACCCCGCACCAAGCCATCATCTTTTGCGATCTCACCGAAGCCGACGGCGAGACGCTGTTCGGCATCTTGCGAAAACACAACGTCAAAACAAGCGAACAAATCAGCACGCTGCGGCGGTGGTCGATGGCCTGCCCAGCGCTCCCCACCTGTGGGCTGGCGATTACCGAGAGCGAGCGATTCTTGCCCACAGTTATCGATCAGCTCGAGGCCGAACTCGATCATCTCGGCCTCGCCGACGAGGTCTTCACGACCCGCATGACCGGTTGCCCCAACGGCTGCGCCCGTCCCTACAATAGCGACATCGGTCTCGTGGGTAAGGCGAAGGATAAGTACACGATTCTTCTCGGCGGGCATCGCGAGGGTGACCGGCTCAACTGGGTCTACAAAGACATGGTCCCCGCCGACGATGTGGTCAAGGTATTGCGCCCGGTCCTTCATGCGTTCCGCGAAGGGCGTGGCGCGGGCGAATCTCTCGGCGATTTCTGTAACCGCACCGGCCGAGATGCGCTGTTGGCCCAGTGCGACGCCTGATTTTGCGTTGCGCCAAAAACGGCCAAAAATTATGGTGGCATGCTGCCCAGCGATCTGCTGAAATGCGGCTTCGTGTATTAATTGCACCACAGAGTCACCGAGAACACCGAGAGGACTTTCTGATGGCTTATCTCCATTCGGAATTGACCCACGACATCATTGAGGCCGCGATCGAAGTACATCGCGCTTTGGGGCCTGGTTTGCTGGAATCGGCTTATCACTGTTGTTTGCGTCACGAGTTATCGGCAAGAGGAATGAGCGTTGAAGCCGAAGTTCCCATACCGATTATCTACAAGGGCGTTCATCTCGATGCAGGTTATCGAATCGACTTGCTTATAGAAAAGTCGGTGATTGTCGAAATCAAGAGCATCGAGCAACTTCTGCCAATCCATGAAGCTCAATTGCTGACCTATCTCAAGCTCACCGAAGTCCGCGTTGGGCTGCTGATGAATTTCAACGTTCCACTGCTCAAGGACGGCATCAAACGGAGAATCGTCTAAAAGCAACACTCAGTGCCCTCAGTGACTCAGTGGCATTGTCGCACAAAACCGCCCGTTGCTGCGTAGAACGGTCTCGAACGGACTTTTCTACTCTCGCGACGGAGCGAACGACATGGTCAAGGCGGCAAAACACCCGACATCGGGCAAAAAACAAAAGATCAAGAACTGGA
>JBGSWC010000337.1:0-1676 GCA_041752635.1 Pirellulales bacterium
GGCCATGAGGATACCATAGTGCAGGAACTTTTCGACGTATCGCTTCATTCGGGACGTGGCTGGGGCGGAGTGGATATAACCGCGTAATAATAGTTAGCCCGCTAACGGATGACAACGACTCACAGTAAAGGATGCGCTAAGTAGGCTTCCCGGTATTGTGCCAGCCTAGCGCTTGTTTCCATTCTGCGTCGACACCGATCTCCGTCGACCATCGTTCAAGGTAATCGTGTTCGACATTTGCCCCGATGACGGTCAAAATGCCGCTAATATAGCGTAGATGTTTGTCAGAACCTCCTCGCTTCAGATAAATTAATTTACCGAGAATGACGTCTTCGGGAGCGCACACGTACCCTTGGCATCCCGCCGGCGTTATGACCCGCCGGCGTCTCCCAAATTGCTCTTGGCTCCAGGGACTTTCGCCAAGCACCATGAAGTCGATCTTGTTGCCGGTTGCTGGGACAATCACCTTGAATTGTCCGCCCCTTTGCCTCGCTTCATGGGCGGCGGTCGAGCTAACGTAAAATTGATCGCCAGCGAAGCCTGAGCAAATCGACTCGACATCATTTTCGCTCACTCGAACGACGATGTCGATATCGTTAGTGAAGCGAACCTCGCCCCATAAGCTACTCGCGAGCGAACCAACCAGCGCATAATCGATGCCGTGCCGTTCGAGCACTTCAATCGCGTAGCGTAATAGCGCGGGCTGCTCCACCCAACATCCTTTCGAGAACTTCGGCGTGAACCTGTTCGTCGGTCCAGTCGGGGTGCTGTGCCCTGACTCCAGCCTCGGCCAATTCTCGTCCGAACTTGTGGAGCGCCATCGCCCGCGCCAGCCGTTCGCCAGGCGTCATTGCCCGCAATGCCTCGGCCACCATCGGGTCGAGGCGTTCGTCCTCATGGTCGCGGGGAATCGCGATTTCGACTTCGAACGGATTGATGTCGTCTTCCACGAATCATCCCTCGCAGCTACTGGGCCATTATGTCGTTATTCTTTACCCCAAGCTCCTCGCGGAGTTCTTCAAGCCGCTTGTGCAACTCGGCTTGCACCTCGGCAAAGGCCGGGTCGCCGTAAACGCTTTTGATTTCGTGCGGGTCTGTTTTTCGATCGATTCGCACCTCCTGAGGGACACCCCCATTCTAGCCGAACTCGGCGAGTCGTCGCAACTTGTTGCCTGGACGAACGGGCTCACCCAACTGGCGAAGGGGCGTCCGGTCGCAACGCGCCGGGCGTCGACTCCAGCAGTTCGATCGGCACCTACTCCTAGCCCTTATGACCGGGGGCGATAAGTACGTTGCCGCAACCAGTTGCTGTGATTTGTCGAGTTTTGTTGGGATGTGTGTCCCCAGGCAATCGTCCCTCACGGGACTGCTCGCAGGTGCCAGTGGCGCCTCTTATGTCAGACACTACCCGACACGCGCGGGGGCATCCGATCGCAGCGCAGCTGGGCGTCGACTCCAGGCATTCGAGGCGTTTCTATTTTACTCGCCCTTACGACCGGTGGGCGATAAGTGGTTGCTGCAACTTGTTGAGTGCGATTAGTTTCTTACGACTGAAATTCTGTGTTTCTCTGGCAGAAAAGTGATCTCAGGTTGCGGCTTGTTGACCGAATGTGGGAACGAGGAGGGTTTCGCGCAGTTTGACGGCGGCGATGATTGCCGCTTGACCGAGTTTGGTC
>JBGSWC010000338.1:0-5605 GCA_041752635.1 Pirellulales bacterium
CACCGCCGGACGCAGCGGTTCATACAGTGGTAAGCGGCCACTTCGCGGGGATCGACGATTTCGCAGCGGGCGAGACGAGCCATGGCTTGGTTCCAAGGGTTTTTGGTGCCAACGCTCGTTAGTATACGCACGTTCAGTATCGTGTCAAGCGGGTTGGGGGAGAAAATCGGGGAATAGATGACTGTCCCAATACCGTTCGGCACGTGATTTGCGATTAATATAGGCGATTTAGGAAGAATAAAAAGCCTTGCGCTATCCGACTATTTCGCGCACAATTCGGGGTATGAAAGCCATACCGGGTCGCAAAGCAAAAAAGAAGATCGAAGAGCCTGACATCACCGGGCTCAAGTTCTTCGATCGGCTTGCGCCGCTGCTCCACCGCCTGCACGAGGATGGCTGCCAGCGTGATCGCGCCGGAAAACCGGCCACAGCTACCCGAAATTCTGGCGAAACCGGCCACAAAACCAATTCGCGTCGGTATCGGTCGGGCGGCTTAGTAATTAAACTGCGTGGTATTGCGATCCTGCCTAATCCGCCTAACCCCACCTGCCCCCTATGCATATGTTCGCCCGCGTGGCCCTCGTGCTGTTGTTCTGTTCGGGCATCGCCCAAGCCGATTCCGCTTGGCTCGAAGGCTATGCGAATCACGAGCAGTTGACCACGCAGCTCAAGCAACTGGCCGATGAAGATCGTGCGAGTCTCGCCTCACTCGGCAAGACAGCCGAGGGGCGCGACGTTTGGGTGCTGACCGTCGGCAGGGGCGACGTCGACCAAAAGCCGGGCGTGCTGGTGATGGGGGCCGTTCAAGCCGATGAGATTTTCGCCAGTGAGCTAGCCGTCGAAATGGCGAAGGGGTTGCTCAACAAGGCTGGTGATGACGAGAAGGTTGCGAAGCTGCTCGATGAAGTCACCTTCTATTTCATCCCCCGGCCGAGCCCCGATGCGACCGAGCGGCTGTTCGCTTCGCCCTACATTGCCGGTGGGGTGAACTCGCGTTCGACCGACGCCGACCGCGATGGGGCGACGGACGAAGACCCCAGCGACGATCTGAATGGCGATGGTGTTTATTCGCAAATGCGAGTCGCCGACCCTACTGGCGAGTGGATCGTTCATCCCGACGACCCACGCATCATGATTCGCGCCGATCGCTCGAAGGGCGAGATTGGCAAATACCGCTTGTTGACCGAAGGCATCGACAATGACAACGACGAAAAGTGGAACGAGGATGGCCCCGGTGGTGTCGATTTCAACAAGAACTTTACCTTCGAATACCCTTTCTTCGGCGAGGCGGCCGGCCCACACCAAGTCTCGGAGCCCGAGACACGGGCGGTGGCCGATTTTGCTTTCGGTCATGGCAACATCTTTATGGTGTTGTCGATCGCTCCCCAACAAAATCTCATCAAGCCTTGGGCACCGGCCAACAACGAGTCGGGCCGCATCAAGACCAAGGTCCTTAAAGCCGATGTCCCCTACTTCAAATCCTTCGCTGACGCTTACGGTAAGAAAGTAACAACAGCAGGCGCGCCGAGCGCGGCTAGCGAAGCGGGCAGCTTCGTTCACTGGGCCTATTTTCACTATGGTCGGTGGTCGCTTGCGACCCCCGGTTGGTGGATACCGAAAGTCGAAGCTGAGAAGACTGCCGAGCAGCCAGATGAAGCATCCGACGATTCCTCGAAGGAGGCATCCGAGGAAACGGAGCCGGGCGAGCCAACCGAATCGTCCAACGAAACAGCGGCCGACGAAGGTGATAAGCAGGCGGAGCCCGATAAAGAAGAAACGAAAAAGCCCGACACCCGTGCGGCCGACGAGGTGAATGCACTGGCTTGGTTCGACAAGATTGGCCGCGAAGGATTCATCGAGTGGCAAACAGTCGACCACCCCGACTTCGCCGGCAAGCAGGTTGAAGTCGGTGGATTTCACCCACTGTCGCGACTGCTGCCCCCTCATGACGAGTTGCTCAAGCGGGCGGGTGGCCACGTCGAGTTCTTGATCGAGACGGCCAGCACTCGGCCCCAACTCGCCATTGCCGAGGCAACGGCTGAGGAACTCGGCGGTGGGGTCGTGCGTATCAAAGCCACGGCCATCAACCACGGTCCCTTACCCACGATGTCGGCCATGGGCAACATTACCGGTCAATTACAGCGGCTCGAACTCGCCATCGAACTACCGAAGTCGGCCAAGTTGCTGTCGGGCACCGCACGTTATCCGCTCGCGGTGCTCAAAGACCATGGCGGCAATGTCACTAAACAGTGGCTCATCGAGTTCGCGGGCGACCCACCAAATTCACTCAAGCTGACGCTCGGCACTCCCAGCATCGGATTTGTTTCCAAAAAAGTAGAAATCAATGTCGAAGACTAGCATCATCGTTGCAACAATTGTCGCCTTTGCTTCGCTCGGAACTGTCGGTGCCGAGCCACGAGCGACTTACCAGGCTGCCGGTATTCCGGCGGATGTGAAGGTCGAGGCGCGATGGAATTTTTATCGCGATTACGCTCAAGCAACCGGCTTGCTCAAGCAAATCGCAGCGGCGCATCCCGAAATCTGTCGGCTCGAAAGCCTCGGCACCAGCTTTGGTGGCCGCGAGATGTGGGTGATGACCATCAGCAACCAAGCCAAGGGGGACGAAGCAGCCGAGCGTCTTAAACCGGCCATGTGGATCGACGGCGGCATTCACGCCAACGAAGTGCAAGCGGTCGATGTCGTGCTCTATACCGCTTGGTACTTGACCGAATCGTATGGCAAGAACCAGTTTGTGACTGACCTTGTCGACGAGCGCGTGTTTTATCTGATGCCGATGATGAGCCCCGACTCGCGCGACGCCCACATGTACTCGCCCAACACGACCAACACGCCGCGTGGTGGGCAGCGACCGGTCGACGACGATGGCGACGGTTTGTTCGACGAAGACCCGGCCGACGATCTCGACGGCGATGGCAGCATCACGCAAATGCGCAAGGCCGATCCGCTGGGCCGCTGGAAGCCCAACGACGACTACCCACAACTCATGGAGCGAGCCGACGCCGACGAGGCGGGAGGCTATCGCCTGCTCGGCAGCGAAGGGATCGATAACGACGGCGATGGCGCCGTCAACGAAGACGACGCCGGCTACTACGACCCGAACCGCGACTGGCCCTGGCAATGGCAGCCGGGTTACGTGCAACGCGGCGCCTATCGCTATCCGTTTTCGGTGGCGGAGAATCGCATGGTTGGCAAGTTTGTGATGGACCACCCCAACATCGCCGGCGGTCAAAGCTATCACAACACAGGCGGGCTCATCCTGCGTGGTCCTGGCGCAAAGTCCGATCGCTGGCCGGCGGAAGACATTCGTGTGTTCGATCAAATCGCCGAGCGCGGTATCGAAATATTGCCCGGTTATCGCTACATCAACACGGCCGACGAGTTGTACGAAGTGTGGGGTGGCGAAACCGACTGGCTCTATGCGATGCAGGGAATCTTTGCTTTTACCAATGAGTTGAACACGCCCTTCAATTTGTTCCGCAAGTCGGGCGAGGGGGGCGGTTTCTTTTCGAGCGACGAAGATCGCAAGTTGTTTGACAAAGCATTGCTGATGGGCGACGGATTTGTCGAATGGCACGAGGTCGATCACCCGCAGTATGGCAAAGTCGAAGTGGGTGGCTTCAAAAAGAACTGGGGACGCCAGCCACCTTCGTTCTTGCTCGAAGAAGAATGTCACCGCAACATGGCCTTCACGCTCTGGCACGCCGATCAAATGCCGCAGGTCGAGATCGCCGCCGCGACCGCCGAGAAGTTGCCTGGTGGGCTGACACGAGTGACAGCAACATTGCTCAATCGCAAGCTGACGCCGACCCGTTCGAACTTCAACGTTCAAAAAGGTCTCACGCGATCGGACTTGGCAAAGATCGAACCGGTCGGCGAAGCCGAGAGCAAGGTCGTCGCCGCACTTGTGAGCGATGCGCCCGAGTTCTTGCAAACTCGCGATATTCGCCACAACCCTCACGAGGTTCACATCGATAAACTCGATAGTTTCGAGCCCGTTTACGTCCGTTGGCTGGTGACGGGCGACGGTCCCTGGAAAATTTCGCTCGACACAATAAAAGGGGGGCGGGCCTCGGCTACCGCTGCGTTAGAATAAAGAAAGCGATCGCGCACGATATCAGCGTCGCTTTTCGTCGGAACACAACTTCGGTAACCACCATGCGATTACTTCTCGCCTCAATAGCATTATTTGCTACATCGGCACTGGCAGCCCCTCCTGAGCCGGCCGACGCGCCAGCCAGACCGGCTGTGCCAGCAGCGACACCGGCGAACCAGTCCCAATCGCCACCGGGCGAAATCGTCTTCGACGAATTTCTCGTGATTCCCAAGCTGGGCGTTTATGGCCGAGTGCCAATGCACCGCGATCCACTCGAGGCAAAGCTCGCGACCGGCCAGTGGAAGACTCCCGCCGATGGCGATTCGATTGATGCGGCAGTCGGATCGTCGCGGCGCTGGCGCAAGGGCGAAGTCGACGACAACGTGCTCGATTCCCTCTCGGCCATTGGGGGCTACGCCCTGACCACTTTCGATTCCAACGTCGATCGCATCATGTTGCTCGAAGGAGCTGGCTACGCCAACGTCTACGTCAACGGACGGCTGCACGCGGGCGACGCCTATGCGGTGGGTTGGCTGCCCGTGCCAGTCGAAATCGTGAAGGGGTCCAACGAGCTGCTGTTTCAAGTTTCGCAGCCCACATTAAATGCCAAACTCGTTGCTGCCGAGCATCCGATTTCTATAAATCTTGCGCACGCGACGTTGCCCGACGTTGTTCGCGGCATCGACCGCCAAGTTTGGGCTGGTTTTGCGATTATCAACGCCGACCCGGCACCAATCGAAGCGGCGACACTTCGCGTCACAGTGGCGGGCGAAACGACCGAAACCGACATCGCCTTCGTCGATGCCGCTTCGCTTCAGCAAGTCGCCGCGCCGGTGAAATTGCCCGCGGGCGACCTCGCCGACGAAGTGGCTGTGAGCATTGAATTGGTAAGCAAAGACGACGAGAAGCTGGCAAGCGCCAACTTGTCGCTCCCCGTCGTTGCGGCAGGTGACGTGCAACGACGAACCTTTCGCAGTGCCATCGACGGCAGTGTGCAGACCTATACGCTCATTCCCGCCAGCGAAACGACGGCCAGCGACGAAGGTCGCTTGGTCGTTGCTCGTGAGTCGGCGAAGCCCGGCATCCAGCTCGCACTTCACGATCTGGGTGTGACCGCCAACGACTTCGCACAACAGCTTTCTCCATCGCCCGATTGGCACACGGTAGTGCCCACCGGACGATCGGCATTCGGATTCGACTGGGAAGACTGGTCGCAACAAGACATCGACGAAGCACTCGAAGCCGCCAAGGCGGTTGTCGACGCTGACGCCGACAAACTGGTCGCCATTGGCCACGGCATGGGGGGGCACGGCGTCTTGCAGTGGGGCAGCACCCATCCGGGACGTCTCGCCGCGGCGGCGCTGCTCAATAGCTGGCCCAGCCTGTGGACCTATGGGGGCGGACGCCCCGGCAGCGAAGGAGCGACCGCCGTCGAGCAGATGCTGCTGCGTCCGACGGTTGCGAGCGACACGCTCGCACTCGTCGAAAACC
>JBGSWC010000339.1:0-9214 GCA_041752635.1 Pirellulales bacterium
TGCTTACTGACCCTGCTGGTTACGCAGCAGCGTTCCCTGGTGTCGACGCAAACGCGGTAGGCGATATCAACATGGACATGACCGTCGACACGCTTGATATCGATCCCTTTGTCGCTTTGTTGACAGCGGGCAGCTTATCGGGTGGTGCCGTTCCCGAGCCAGGCACAATGGTCATGATCGCTTGTATGGCAGGTTTTGGCCTTATGGAAATTCGCAAGCTACGCAAGTAACTCTATCCATACTTGCTAATGCAAACGCCCTCAGCACTACCGCGGGCAGCAGTGGTGCTGGGGGATATTTCGTTCGAGTGGCTGTACATGGCCGGCTGGTTCTGGACAGAGCTACGCTTTCGTCACTTCCAACGCTCGCCGAGCAACTTCTTGCGATAGGCACTTGGCGACATCCCCAATTCGCGATGAAACACTTGATTCATCACGTAAAGTGTGCCAAAGCCGACTTCATCAGGAATACTACTAATCGACCGATTTCGTTCAATTAGCAGGCGCTTTGCCTTCTCGAGACGTAGTCGTCGGATTTCCTCGCTGACACCTACCCCCAGTGCCTTGCTAAATCGAATCTGCAGCAGCCGGGTCGAGACATTGAGCGCATAGGCGATATCGTCGACGCGCAGCTTTTCGTGCAGTTGGCTGGAGATATACCTGAGCGCCTCGCCGACGAGCTGGTCCTCGACCGCGAAGTAGTCGGTCGTTTCTCGACCGACTACACCGCGTGGCGAAACCAAGACTGGCTGATCCGGGACCGGCGCGCCGTTCATTAGCCGGTCGAGCAGTGCGGCAGCTTCGTAACCTACGCGTTCGTAGTTGGAATCGATTGACGAGATTTGCGGTGGTACGCTCACTATGGAATCGATATTATGTTGGCACATCACCGCCAATTCCTGCGGCACGTGCACGCCATTGGCGATGGCATGCTGGACAAGTAGCCGGGCCGTTTCGGCGTTGGCAACAAAAATCCCAACCGGTGGCGTGACGGAACTAAGCACCGCGAGAATTTGTTTCTCTATCTTGCTCCAGCCTCGGGCATCGTCGTAGGGGCGTTCAACCAACTTAAGCATTCGGCACTCTACCCCGGCCTGCTCGGCGCGCACTGCGAAAGCCTCGGCCATCACAGAGGTATGACGCGATAATTGATCAAACATGCCGACTAGCCGTCGAAAGCCGCGATCAATGATGTGCTCGGCGGCTAATTGGCCCATTCTATTTGGGTCGGAAAAGACGCCCGCAATCCCCGCCCGGTGATATTGGAAAACGACATTGACTAGCGGTGTGCCCAATCGCCGTAAACGGTTCTGCAATGTCACCGATGCGCGGGCGATCACACCATCATACTGAGCAGAACTCTTGCGGCGTTTGACCGCCCAGTAGGGGTGCTCGTCAATAACGATCTGCCAGTGTCGGTGCTCTCGGGCATAACGTTGGATGCCAAGAAACACCTCTTGGTGGTGAGGGTAAGGTTGGTCAATTCTGATCGCCAAGCCGACGCGCTTTTGCTGCACCACAATTTATTCCCTGTTGCCGCGAGTCGATATTGCGCGATACGAGTTTAGTTTTGCATGATTCTAGCTTATTCTGGATTTACCATGAAATCAATGAACAGAGGGAGAATTCCGCCCCAAGTGGTTCGAGACGCACGACCCACGGCCCATCAAGTCATTTCACCTTAGACATGAGACAAAGCCAATGATCAACACAAAAACTCTGCTCGGCGCGGCGTCGGCGATTGTCCTGACGGCCGCCGCTTCGGCCGCCCCGATCGCGTTCTACACCGACTCGGGCTTCGGAGCATTCGACATCCCCAATGCCAACTCGTGGGGAGGTAGTAACAAAACAAACAGTTCGGTGATCTTCGAAGTCTTTATCGACTTCACTGCCGACGCAGACAACGCGACGACACCGATCACACTCTTCGAGTTGGGTGCTGACGCGATTGGCTCGGGCATTGCAATCGATGGCGACAACATCCTCTTCGCCGCTGGCGGTGGATCGGTTGCCAATACCGGGGTTGCCGCGGGTGCCCACGGGCTGGTTGCAGGTGATCGAAATGTGCAGATTGTCGCAGCGCTCGAGTACAACGCCGGAACGGGCGGTACGAACGAGTTGCTTTCGCTATACGTCAACGGCAACCTCGTCGCGCAGTCGGACGTGGTAGCCGGCACCGACTGGGCCGGTGCCAACAATTCGAACCTTGGCGCGAGCGATTCATTTCAAATATTCGAGTTCGTACCAAGCCTGAACCCCAATGCGGGCGATGGAGTTAACGGCATTTACGCAGGCAATTACCCAACGGATGGGGCGAGCATTTCTTTTGCTGCCTACGAGTTGGGTGTTGGTGACAACACCATCGCAAACATCGTCATTCCCGAGCCGACTTCGCTGGCGCTCATCTGCATAGGTGGGTTGCTTGCTTTGCGTCGCTGGCGTAGTTAAGGAGCATTAACTTGCATCGAGAAAGTTAGTGTCAAGCAAGCGCCACGTCATTTTGCTTCAACCTTCTAATCTCTTATCACCGGGTCTTAGCATTCCACAATCAAACGGGGAGAACAACATGTCTGCTAATCTATCGAAGCTACTCATCGCTGCCACCGCTGCCACTTGCCTGATGATTTCGACAAGTTTCGCTCAGGTGACGCCAGTCGTTACACAAGAAAATATTTTCGGACCGTTCTTTCCGCCGAATGCGAATGAGTGGAACGAGGATGGTCTTGGCAATCCGACCAATACTTCGGTGATTTTTGAAGTCTTCATCGACTTCACCCAAACAGTCGACGACGCGACCGATCCCTTTACGATCTTTGAGCTTGGTGCCGACGCGATCGGATCGGGGGTCGCAATCAACGGCGACGACATTGTTTTTGCAGCCGGGGGCATGAGTGTAGCAAACACCGGCACGGTCATCGCGCCCCACGGCTTAACGGCAGGCGACCTGGGCGTCCAGATTGTTGCTGTACTCGAATATAACGCCGGCTCCGATGATGGCTTTGGCAACTTAAACGAGTTGCTCTCGCTCTACATTAACGGGTCACAAGTTGGCACCGCCGATACTCCCGCCGGCAGCGACTGGGCCGGTGTCAACAACTCGAACCTCGGCATCCCCGACTCATTCCAAATCTTCGAATATGTGCCTAGCATCAACCCAGACGCCGGCAGTGGGGCTAACGGTATGTTTGCCGGAGCGTTCCCCGATCAGTCGACAAACATTTTGTTCAAGGCTTACCGAGTGTCCGAATTATTGCCAGACAACTCGCTCGCAAACATCCTTGTCCCGACCGATGATGAATTCCTCTTAGGCGACACCAACAACGACGGAACTGTCGACACACTCGACATCGACCCATTCGTACTATTGCTCACCGATCCTGCTGGCTATGCGACGGCTTTCCCTGGAGTCGACCCGCTCGCCGTGGGCGACATCAACATGGACGCGGTAGTCGACACCCTCGACATCGATCCCTTTGTCGCTTTGTTGACAGCCGGCAGCTTGACGGGTGGTGCTGTTCCTGAACCAACCGCAATGGCTTTGCTGTCGCTCGCTGGATTGGGTCTGTGGGGACTTCGCAAGCGTCGCAACTAAGCGTCGCCCACGCCTGTAAAACGCGATTGCCCTCAGCAATCGCCGCGCTTAGCGGCGATGCTGAGGGATTTTTCTGTATGGCAAGTGAGGCAGAATTGCCGATTCTAAGCCGCTCGAAGAACTGTGTCCGACAAATTACTATGGCAATCCGTAGGACGTGAACCACCAAGCCGCCCCCAGCGCCGAGGGGAATCATTGCTTCGAGATTTGATTAACCGCAGAGTCGTTCATCGAGGGAACGCGGATGCACGCCGATGATCGCAGATAGTCATCGTTCGTGCATCGTACGTGAAAGGCTAGTTCGCCAAGGGCTCAGGCGCAAGGAAGTGCCACTGGCGCCAACCATCGCATTGTTCATCAGAATCCATCCGCGACGATCCGCGTCCATCGGCGTTCCCTGGAATCGCGCGCATCGCGAACTGGTGCTGTCCGATTAATCCTTGATGCTGTTTGTTGAGGCGAAGTTTTCAACCGACTCGTGGCGGCCGTCGCGCCTTGGCGGTTCTATTAATTGCCAGAAAAACGTGTCAGACACGACGAACTTGTCTTATTGGAGCTGGGAGTTTACCATCAAAGCAACGGCACTGCGGCTTTTCACTCGATAGCTGTGCCATGTCGGGCAAGATATTGTTGGTCGACAACCAGACCCCGAGGATGGTTGAGATGAAGACTCGAAACATATCTAGCGGTTTCACCTTAGTCGAACTGTTAGTGGTCATCGCGATTATCGGGATCCTCGTGGCAATGCTATTGCCTGCCGTTCAGTCTGCGAGAGAATCGGCGCGACGACTCACTTGCACAAACAATCTCAAGCAGCTCAGTCTCGCCTGCATGAACTACGAATCGACCCATCGCGAATTTCCCTATGGCCGCAAGTACGACATCTGGGATACGTACAGTTGGCTCCAACTGACGCTTCCCCACATCGAACAGTCGCGCAACCACGAACTCTTCTGGACACTCCCGCTAAAAGGCTACCGACAAAGCGTCAATGGTCCTAACGGCCCGATCGGTAACGACGCAAGGCTTCGTACCGCCCGACACACTCTGATCCCAGGGTACTACTGCCCCAGTGATCGCACGCCGACGCCAAACGAAATCGACACCGAATCATATGGCTTTTATCGCGGCAACTATCGTGGCTGCACCGGCACCGGCGACATGTATGGCGAAACCACTGGACCGCTTGATCGTGATGCACCGCTCGGCGTCGGCATCTTTGGTGTCAAGCACAATCAAACTGTTGATCCGGGAGCAGGCGTCAAGACACAGGGAACTAAAGTAAGACAAGTGGTCGATGGTACGTCCAATACCGCGATGCTTAGCGAGGGCATTGTGCCTGTTTTTACCGGTTGGGGCGGCGTCTTGGGCGAGTCTATTTATGGCAACATGGGTGGGGCCCTCTACTCGCACACGCTTACGCCCAACTCCTCTTCGCCCGATCTTGTTTATGGGCCCTGCCCGCAACAACGAGGCGATACCGAATACTACGCCCCCTGCACCTCGATAGCCGGCAACGGTTGGTGGACCCCTAGTGCCGCAAGATCGCAGGCCGCCGCACGAAGCCTGCACCGAGGCGGAGTGAACCTCGCGATGGCTGATGGGTCGGTCCACTTCGCTCAAGACACTATCGATACGCTCGTCTGGCAAGCGCTCGGCACTCGAGCTGGCGAAGAACCGTTCGCCAGCCTCGACGATTGACGACCGCAATCGGATGACGAGTTCCGAGCCCCAAAGTTATGAGAAGTTCCGTGAAATCACTACTCCCCTTCCTGGTTCTAGGACTCTTCACTTGCGGGTGTGGCAATACAGCTCCTTCCGTAAGCGGAACGGTCACCATCGACGGAAAGCCGGTTCCAACTGGATCGATTTCATTTGTGCCGATCTCCAGCGGAGCGACCGTTGGCTCGCCGATTGAGAACGGAAACTACCAGATCAGCAAGCTTGAAGTGAGCACCTATCGCGTAATCATTATGGCGTTTCAGGAGGGTCAGTTTGCCGAGAGTTCGGCCGATCTCGAAGCAGCCGCAGGTCGTCCGACGCCACCACCAATGTTCCGCGACCTAGCAGCAGGTGCCGAAGGGAACGAAGTGGAGGTCGAAATCCGCGAAAGCAAACAAGTGCTTAATTTCCCGCTCACTTCGCGTGATTAAGGCGCCTTTACGACTCTGTCGAGAGGTGTCCCTGATGTGCTTCAATGCCGCGATGTTGCCCGGGTGATGTAACCCCGTGAATGTGTGGCAGCCACAGTTGTTACTGGTGATTCTGCCTAGAATGTCAATTGAACAACTCAATGCCAACGGGTTCTTTCTTATCGAGGGTGCCGTGCAGCAGGCAGAGCTCGCAGAATTGACGACTGCGTGTGATGTGGCGTTCGCAGTCGACAGCACGACAGTTCGGGCTCGGTCGGGTGGCGGACACGTTTGCGCGGCGCGGAACCTGCTTCGTAGCGTTCCGCTGGTAAGTAGGTTCTGGCAGACGGGGCCGTTGCGTCAAATGTTGGAGTCGGTATTCGGAGAACGATTCGGTCTGGTTCGAGTGCTTTTTTTCGACAAACCACCCGATCGCACATGGTCGCTGCCTTGGCACAAAGACACGTCGATCGCCGTGAAAGACAACTCAGTCGCATCGCGTCACTTTTCGCGCCCCACACTCAAAGCGGGTGTGCCACACGTGGTCGCCAGCGACGAAGTACTCGGTCGCATGTTGACGCTGCGCGTTCATCTCGACGACGTCGATGACGAGAACGGACCGTTGCAGGTTGTGCCAGGATCGCATCTTTCTAGCGATATCGACCGAGACCAAACTGCGGCGGCCGTCACCATTCACGCCAATGCTGGCGACGTCTTGGCGATGCGCCCGCTGATTAGCCACTCCAGCGAGTCGTCGAAAGAGGGCACCCGGCGTCACCGACGCATTCTGCATCTCGAATTCGCCGCCGATCACAACTTACCCGATGCGATGCAGTGGCACGACCTCGTTGCGAGCGATCATTCGGAGGGACTGACGCTCCCGGTGTCTGAACGAAAGCAGCAGGCTATCGGATGAATGATAGCATGAATTGCAGTAACGCGCCGACGCCGACCATCACGACCATGGTCCAAAACGCGAACCAAGCCGCGTTGCGAAGGATTGGTGCCATCAACTCGTGCCGCGTCGCCGAATAGACGAGGCTGATGCTTACCAGCAGCGGCAGCGAATACCACAGCCGATTCACCTCAGCGAGCGGCAGCAAGGTCGTCAGCAATAAGAATGGTGTCATTTCGGACTTTGAAAAGCGAGAACTAACTAGTGAAATTTAATCGTCGATTGCTACGACTTGCCATGGCCCTGTGCTTTGTTTTCATCGTCCTTATTCGATTTGTCGTCATCCTCGCTCGCCATCACTGGGCCCGAATGGGCGTCGTAAATGGCCAGCACATTGAGCAAACCGGCAATCACGGTGTAGATCGTCCCGAGTTCGAAATAGAACGCGTGGTCGTGCTGCCATTTTGAGCCCTCGTTGGCATGGTAGACAATTTGGTCAGTCCCGTCGGGATTTTTTGTCAGCAGATTCGTTGTCAGGTGGTCTGTACGAGCTTCGAGAATTTCGTCTTCACTGCGGTAAATCGTGGCGATGTCCTGAGGCGTGTAGGGAGGCCTTTGGAAGTTATCGCCGAACAGAGGTTTCTCGCCCGACTCGACCCGCCAAGCTTGCATGTAGGCTGGAAGCGCTGGCAGCCCTACCGCCGCCTGGCAAGCGTATTGCCAACGTTCAATGAACTTGCCTGGATTGCCGACCGGGTTGGTGGTCGATGCGTAAACGACACGACCTTCTCCCAGGTAGAGTCCATAAAAGAACGTGCCCAGAATGCAGACCGCGAACAGAATGCCCTTGCCGGTCCGTCCTTGGTAGATGTGCCCCGCGCCGGGAATCAGAAACGCCAGCAGTGCCGCTTTCCAGGGAGTCTTCAGATCGACTTCTATTGTCTCTTCACCGGCCGGCGATGGCATAGGTCATCTCATGTGATACGTGCGAGAAGTTTGATTCTTCATTGTGGCACGCATCTCCCTGTGCGGCCAGTGCGGATTGACAGATCACTCTCTACTCAAACACACCCAACAAATCTCGCCCTCGAAAAGAGTGCCCGACCGTCGGACAACACGCTCCGTCGCAAATGCCACTCACGCCCACCCGGCAGTACAAAGCGTTGCAAAAATGGCAATTGCCGCTGCTCCGATCGGCTGGTTCGGCTATTTTCGGGTTTGTGTTACCCCACGCCGAATAGTGCTGGCCATGCTAATTAGCCCAAGCCCAATCGCCAGACAAATAGCCGAAGTTGGTTCGGGAACACTCACATAATTCAGGTTGTCGAAAACCCCAAATGGACTGAATTCGGGGCTGGAATAGGCGATGGCGAACGCAATCTCAAAACTAGAGCGTTCAATCGACAGCGTTTCGACGCTTTGTCGGCTTAATGCCGACGATAAGTCGCGGTCAAGCAGGTTGCCATCAGCGTCGTAGGCCTCAAGCACTCCGACAACATCGCTTAAGTCGCTCCGCCCGATGACATCAATCGACACGAAATCTGCTAGCCCGTTGAATCGCATGCCAATGGCACGCGTTAGGGGTGTGAAACCGACCCCAGCATGACCAAAAGATTGAGTGCCGGTGGAGGCAAAAAACCCGCCAAATATGTCCGGGTTCTCGAGGCTTGTGATAGGGATAACAGACGAAAGCTGATTTCCGAACGCATTGGGGAAGCCATTAGCAGCGATGCCAACGCTTGACGAAGCGGCCGTCCCGTTGAATGTGAAGAGATCAATTGCCGGGTTGACGAATGTTAGTGCAGTTCCGCTCGCGTAGTCGTCGGGCTCGATGCCACTGGCAGTAACAGTTGATGCGTGCAGGCGAGATACCATGCCCAATAGCCCGACCATCAACCCCACAGCGATACATTGACGATTCACTAGACAGGCTCCCATTTGCAGATTTGAAGTGGTAATTACTCGCCGAACTGTCGGAAGTCGGCGGCGTTGGCAAGTCAGCCGACATTGCCGTCAGAGCCGATTATGAGCGGCAAAATGCGAGCCCACAAGTAATTTTGAGAAAACTTCGCTGGGGTCGTTGACAACCGATCCCGCATCGGTAATATTACCCGGTCTGCGAGTAACTCATTGGCTTCACCAGTGATGACTCGAAACGAATCGCTCGACTGAGTAGAGTCGTCATCGCAAGCAATTGCTGGCCGCTTTCCGAAGTCGAGAGATTCTCGATCTTTGACAATTCGGTGAGTATTCCATTCCTTGTCAGCCTGACGATTGAAAAATCTTCAGATGGCTAAATGGGTGACGAAACAGGCGAACCGGAAGCTTTAGCCCCCGGGGCAGTCTGCGTAAATCACCTTGAGACAGAGCCATCAAGCGCTTCGAAATGGTTAGTTAACTGCCCTGTTCATAGGAAGCGAATTCCTATGGGTGGGTCCAGATGACGCAATACATTAATTGAAGGGTTTGATCCTGGCTCAGAATGAACGTTGGCGGCGTGGATTAGGCATGCAAGTCGTGCGCGAGTAATCTTTTGCTTGCATTAGATTACAAAAGCGGCGGAAGGGTGAGTAACGCGTAGTTACGTGCCCCAGGC
>JBGSWC010000340.1:0-8970 GCA_041752635.1 Pirellulales bacterium
GGAGCCGTCGCTACCCCGGGTCGGGTGACCCGCGAACAGCTTACGCCAACGGCGTTACGCCCAATCGCCAAACGAGCGACGCAACCCCCGGTGGGGTAGTGGGACATTTCCGCCAGGCACCCTGGGTAGCCACGACTGCGCCGTGGCAACCCAGGGCTGTGTGACGCAACGCCTTCGGCGTAAAGATCGCTTCCCGACTCGCCTATTCGTCTAATGAATTACACCCACAATCGTGACGCTCGCACTGTGCGTAGCACTTGCCGCATTTGGCCGAGAAGTTTGGGCGGCCTAGCGGAGGAATTGGCCGAATGGTGGTTGTGAGTACCCTGCATGAAAATCGCTGCTGGCCAACGGGAAGTGAATCTCGGGAATAAAGGTGAACGCATGTATACATTTCGAGTTGACTGGTGTCAATGGTTTAGCTAGGATTTTCCCAACTAGATCTTTCTAGTTGGGATGTTCCAATCCAATAACAAGTTATCCCGCTGAAACTACGACGTGACAACTGAACTCGAAACTTGGGAACGAGAGCATTTCGTCGCCGGTGGCGGGAACCCGATGTTGTTCTATGTCGTTTACGGCAAAATTGACGCATCCGCTCCTTTGTCGCGCAGCAGATACCACTCCAACGGCGCTCCCGATGGCATCGACGTCATGTCGTACGGCCCGAACACGCACCCTGACGTCCCTGGTAGCTTCCGCGACGGTTACCTCTGGGACGAATTTGTGGCAAATGATCCCGAACTCGCCGCGACCGTCGGACGATGCGAGCATTGCATGATCTTGCGTGGCACACCGACCGATTCTACGACGCTTGATTACCTACGCGACACCGTGGGCTTGATCGCCTATTTGATCGATCACGGAGGATGCGCGGTCTACGATCCGTTCATGTTTCGCTGGTGGCAACCGTCGGAATGGAAACAACAGATTTTTGATCCTGCTGCTGCAGTTCCACGCCATCACACGGTGATCCTCGTCTCCGAAGAAACTGATCCTGCATTGAAATGGTTCCACACTCGCGGCATGCGGAAGTTCGGCAGGCCTGATATCAGCGTTCACAATGTCGCAACCAAACTCGAAGACGGGGTCATTGATCTTTGCAATCGCCTAATCGAACATCAAGCGTTCGGCCACGTTGTCCGCGATGGCCAACAAATTAAAATGGCTTCGTTGCCATCCGGCGGTGTCATTCGGCATGGCGGCGATTTGGATGATCCCGATTTCAACAACTTTCACCTTGATGTAAGCTGGCCAAACGCGGCAGAACCATGCCGTGAACGGGAGCCGCCGATGACGTGGGTTTTGAAATCATAGTTTTTCGGCGACGGCCCCGTTACCGCTGTCGTTATCGGGCCGCATGGAGATCGATGCGTATGCACTCAGTTGAAGCGATCTTCATCGCCATCGGGGAATCTCCGACTGTGCTGACGCTTGCGGATCAACTCACCGGCGAATTGCAACAGCGCCGAGCCATCGGCGAAGTACCCGATTCGTCGGACAATCATGCCGAGACGAACTCAATCATCGTGAAACTGCCCCTCCCCACCGAAGATGATGTGTCAGTATTTGACGAGACCAAGCGTTGGCTCGAACGTCACGGATCGATCCTCGGCTCTACCGACGCCCGCAAGATAATTGAATTTCAGACCTTTATCGATTCAAATACTGGTGCGCGAATTCTGACTGTCCCAAACTCGATTGTCAGAATTTGCGCAAACCTCGGTCTCGACATTGCGAATCAAGCGATTCGAGTATTGACCAAAACGGAATACGAGACGATTCGCGGAAACAAGAACTAACGCCAAATAACCTCTATATGGCCTCCTTAGTCAAGAGCGCGTAGCGGTAGTTTCACGAATTGCCAATTTTCTTTTTAGGGTTCCACCGAGCCCCTTTCCGCCTTCGCCGTCGTCTGGGCCTGGGCGAGAAAACGGGGCCACCCGCAGTGGGGGGTATTACAGGGGCAAGCGAGAGTCAGCCATCCACGCCTGCTGTGATCGATCCGCGATGTCTCGCTTCACAGCAAAAAGTTGCGGCGACTCACGGATTTCGATTAAGATGACTCCCTGGCCTCGCGATCGAGCACAAAGCGGTGGTGCGACCGAATGCATAACAAGTCGCTCAAGTTTGTTCCGCGCTTCGCGCTTCACCGTACGCGCTTATGCGCGAAGCCTAGCTAATTCGTTCGCCTACCAAGAAAACCTGCACAACCGGGCTCATAATGCACGGCGACTATTTCGAGCATCCGCTGCGGTTTCCTGGTAACGTAGCAGGTCCGTTCTATACGACTGGCCACAAATGCGTCGGCGCGACGAAATATGGAGGGATGATGGCTGATTGCCTCCAATGCGAGGCACCGGAAGCCGAAGCACCAGACCTGCTTGCGGTCCTCAGCAAGGAGAATTTGGACACCTACTTCGTTCGCCAACCCGAAACCGCGGACGAGGTGGAACGTGCATGCATGGCGGCGCGAGTCTGCTGCACAGGCGCCATTCGCTACGGCGGTAAAGACAAGACTATCATCAATAAGCTTGGAAATTCGCCTGAGTACTGTGACTACTTTATCGATGCAGACGGAAAGCTCCGCCGGACGGTCGGCGACGACGGGGACTTACTTCCCTTTGCTCACGACATGGTGGAAAATTGTCGAAACGGGCTCCCTTGATCATCCAGGATGTGGCGAACCAAACGATGCAACCGAGCAATCGTCGGCGCCGGCTGATCGGTAACGTTCAATCAAATTGGAGAAGTCTCATGAACCGCCATTCTTTCTTCTAATTGCTTGTCTTGACGACCCTTGTGGCCGTCGATTGTCCGCAGGCACGCGCCTTTGGTGCCGACATTAACGCGGATGGTCTTATCAACGAATTCGACGTTAACCTCCTCACTGGAGGTATCGCGACTGGCAGCGGCGACCCAGCACTCGACGTCAACCTCGACGGTAATGTCGACACTTTTGACCTCGACGACTGGTTTAATGCGTACTCTTTCGAAAGCGGCGTTCCACTAGCCATCGCATTGGTGGATGTGGACTTCGACCAAGTCAACACCATAGCCGACCTACAGATCATTGAAGCCAACCTGGGTGTATTCACGACCAACTTCACCGACGGCAATCTCTTTCCGGATACACTCGTCGATTCGGTCGACCGCGACCTCTACGTGAGCCGGGGGGGTATCGTCGTACCCGAACCTGCTTCAGGATTGTTGGTCCTGCTGGGTCTATCAGCGATGGCGTTTGCCTGTCGCGCGAAAGCAGCTAAGCGATGAGTGCCCCCGTTTCTGTGTGGTCGATTTTTACCCTTTGCCCGCCGGGAGTTGCAGGTTCTTTTGATTTTAAGGCCACAATTCCGCGATTCTTGGGCAATTGAATTGACATTTGGGCTCCGGCGAAAAAAAATGATGGCTACGTCCGTCGCTTGGCTTCGCGCGCAATTGACGTAGATGTTGCGCGCCAGTTCTTGCTCCGTATTCAGCGATGGAAGATTCCATTGCAACCCGGGGTTTGTGGGGAGACCTTGTATGCGTGCCCTCAACTGGCTGCGCCGACGATTGGCAAGCAAGCCGAGTCGCCGTGTCACCGATGCGCTGGTGCCAACGCTTGCAGCGCGACGACTCGAAGAGCGGCGGATGCTCAATGCCGAGGGGGTGCCGGTCGATCTGTTGATTGTCGATGCGGGCGAAGCGGCGAACGATGGCGCGGCCGATGTGTTTCAGATCGAGTACGAGTCGGACACAGTGCGGGTGCTCGTCAATGGTCAGGAGATGTATGCCGCCGAGCAAGGTGAGCTGACGACCATCGAAGTACGCGGTTCGGGCGACAACGACGTATTGATCGCCGATCTGATGGCCAGTGTGCGACTGGTGTTCGACGGTGGCGGAGGCGTCGACACGCTGCAAGTGCAATCGAGTGAGGCTGTCGATACCGTTTTCTATGAACTGCATGGTGGCGGCGAGGGCAACATCCGCGGTGAACAGGCCGATGGTGTCGCAACCCTTGAGTTTCGCAGCACCGAACACGTTGTTGACACCGTTGCTGCGACACACCGAGAGTTTGCGTTCGACGATGCGGCCGAGCACATCACGCTGTCGAGCCAAGGTGCCGATCGCGGATTGCTTGCCATTCGCGACGGTGTGTCGATCGACTTTCAACCGGCAAGCGAAAGTCTACGGCTCGAGTCGGTCGACGCTGGTGGCGATGTGCCGACCCAGCTCACGATTGTCGATTTGTCGACCAACGGCGCTGACTTGCTCGTCGACGCCTCGAGCAATGACACGGTGTCGATACTCGGCCACAATCACCTTGGCCAAGGTGATATGATTGCCACGGCCGGCACGATCACACTCGATGGTTCGCTGCAAGGCGAAGCCTCGACGATTCGCTGGAACGCGTTGTCGGGCATCGATGTCAAAGTCGGATCGACCATCGATATCAGCGGTGGCGAGGCGTACATCGATGCGGGTGCCCATGGTGTGGCGCGTATCGATGGAGCCATCGACGTGGCCAACATGGGCGCGGCAGGGCAGGGGGGGATCATCCATGTACTTGGGGCAGATGTGGCCCTGGGCAATCAGGCCTCGATTGACGCGGCGGGCACAGCAGTAGGCGGCACCGTGCTGATCGGCGGAGGTTTGGCAGGAGCCGATCGCAGTGTGCGAAACGCCACGACCACGACCGTTGAAGCGGGTGCGACTATCCTAGCCGATGCGATTTCCACTGGCAGCGGCGGTCGGGTTGTGGTTTGGGCTGACGAATCGACCCGTTTCGACGGGTTGGCGACCGCACGTGGCGGAGCGAACGGCGGCGATGGTGGATTTATCGAGATTTCGGGAAGGCAGAATCTCTCGTTCAAAGGGTGGGCCGATGCTGGCGCGGCTAATGGCCAGGCAGGAACCGTTCTGTTCGATCCCGAGAACATCACGATTGCCAACGCGGGCGGCGGCAATGCTGCCAACAATGCCCTTCTACCTGACCTGAGCAATGCGACCGTCGGAGCAGCCGGCACGTTTCTTATCGACGAAGTAACACTCGAAGCGCTGGCGGCGGCGTCGAATATCGTGCTAGAGGCTTCCGACACAATCACGCTCGCCAACTTGAGCGACAACGTTTTGAATTTGGCCATTCTCGGCGGATCGCTGACGCTGACGGCCGATCATTTTGAAATGGCCGATACAAACGACCAGATTTTGACCGCCGGAGGAGACATCACCATCAATGTCACCACCGCGACGATCGGTCGACTAAGCGCGGGTGCCGGTACGATCACGATTAACAACACGGGCGCAGCGACTATTTCGGGCGTGATTTCAGGCGCTAGCGAGCTGGTGAAAGATGGCAGCGGGACCCTGACGCTCACTGCCGCGAATACCTTTACCGGAGCCACGACCATCAACGACGGAGTGCTGATCGTCAGCACATCACTCAATAACACCAGTGGCGTAACGATCGCCGGCGGTACCCTCGGCGGATCGGGAACCGTTGACGCCCCAGTGACGATGTCGGCGGCTGGTGGCTCGATCGCACCGGGATCTTCTCCCGGCACCTTAACCGTCAACGGTAATGTGACCTTCGACTCCAATGGCTCGTTCGACGTCGAAATCAATGGCACGATGCCCGGTTTCGAACACGATCAACTGCGTATCATTGGGCCCAATCGCACGCTCACGATCGACAATGCGACTCTCAACGTCTCGCTGGGTGCAGGACTCAGCGATGGCGACTCGTTCGTCATCGTTAACAATGTCACTGGTTCTTCGGCAGTCGGCGTGGGCGAAGAGTTCGCCAACGCTCCCGACGGCGGCCGAGTCGGCTCGACGCCACTCACGATCGACTACAGTGGTGGTGCCGGCGGCAATGATATCGTGGTCACGTTCGATGCCACGCAACTGCTCGATGGGACAGCGGGCAACGATGAGTTTGTGGTCGATCGGGTGGGCGACGAGATTCGCGTGCGGATCGACCCCAGTGGCACCAATACCGTGCTGTTGCAAACCCCCTTCGAACTGTTGTCGAGTCTCAATATCAATGGTCTTGCTGGGAATGATCGACTGACTGTCGACCATTCGGGAGGCTTTGTCGACCTCGATATCACCTTCGATGGCGGAGACGACGACGACGCACTGGTAATTGTGGGTGACGGAGTGGACGACACGGCCGCTTACACGCCCGCAGCTACCGGCACCGGTTCTGTCGTCGTCGGTGATGGTGCCGCCGGTTCGATGACCGTCGACTTCTCAAATCTTGAACCGGTCGACATCACGGGCATGTTGACGGCTTCGTTACTGTCGGGTGGCACCGACGATTTGCTGCAACTCGACGACGGTATGGATTCAGCCACCAATTCCATCGCTGCGCTCGTGGTGAGCGGCAGCACCGACACGGTGGCTATCGAAGCGGTTCACTTCTTCGGCAACACCAATGTCATTGTCGATGTCAACGATAGTGGCGGCAGCGATGTGATTACCATCAATAGTGCCACGGCTGGATTTACTAATCTGACGATCGAGTCGGGTGGCACAATTGTCGACGGAATGGCTGCCAACATCATTGTGACTGGCAATGCCACGTTTACCGCGGCCACTTCAATTACGTTGGGCGACGAAGCAACCGACACGTTGTCGGTCATGGACATCGCATCGTTTTCGAGCAGTGGCGCAATTAACGTGGGCGTAGCTGGCACCTTCGATGCCGGGGCGCTTCGCTTCAATTCGATGGGCATCGTCACCATTGCAGAAGCGAGCGGTACGGTGTTATCTGACACTAGCACTGCGGCAACTTTGAGCCTGACGTCGAGCGGAGCCATCACAGACGACGCGACCGCTGACTTAACGGTCAGCGGCAATGCGAGTTTTGTTTCGTCGACCGGCATGGCCATCACACTCGACGAAACTTACGCATTCGGAAGTCTCACGTTCGATGGCGGTGCAGTGACCATCGTCGAAGTTGACGTGACAATTCTGTCGGGCACCAGCAATGCTGCGTCGCTCGATCTCGATGCCGGCGGAACCATCACCGACGATGGCATGGTCATTTTGGCGGTGACAGGCAACGCAAGCTTTGATTCGACCACTGGCAATGCGATCACGCTCGATGACACCTACCAGTTCGGAAGCCTCACGTTCGATGGTGGTGCGGTAACGATTGTCGAAGCCGATGACACCGTGTTTGCCGGAATAAGTAATGCAGCTTCACTCGATCTCGACACGACGGGTTCGATCACAGACGATGGTTCGACAGATGTCACCGTAACTGGCAATGCCAATTTTAACTCGGTAACCGACGCCGCCATTACGCTTGACGATAGCTATGCATTCGGAAGTCTTACTTTCGATGGCGGTGCAGTGACGATTGTCGAAGTCGACGCCATGGTACTGGTCGGCACCAACACGGGTACGGCAGTTTCGCTTAGCGCTGGGGGATCGATTACCGAAGCCGCTGGCGATGACATAGCGATCGATCTCACAGCCGATTCGCTCACCATCGTAAGCGCGATGTCGATTGGCACATCGGCTACCGATGCGTTGAATATCGCGGTCGATGTATTGGTGATCGTCGCCTCGAATGGCAATGCCTTTTTGACCGAGGCAGATGGCTTGGAACTGGGAGTCGTCAACGTTTCTAACGATGATGATTTAGTTGTGCGAGTGTTTGCCGGAAATATTACCGATGCCGACGGTGATTCGAGCATTACTGCTGACGACTTGATTTTGCAGGTCGATGCGATGGATGCAGCGATTGGCACCAGCGCTCGGCCAATCAACGTCACGCTCGGCGATTCGGCCACCACGGGAACGCTGACCGCGTTGGCTCAGACGGGCTTGGGGGGCATTTTTATCAGCGAGACTGGCAACATGCGCGTTGCGACGGTCGACGCAAATACGGGTGATGTCGAGTTGGCTTCCACGGCATCGATTCTCGATGCGAGTGCCGACGCAGCGGCAGATGTCATCGCCGCCGATGCGTCGTTCACGGCCACGACAGCTATTGGCACGATTTTGGCGTTCGGCTTAGCGGAAACGGGTGACAACTCCAGCGGTGCGGGAGAAGCCATCGAAACGACGCTCAGCGGATCGCTGTCGGCAACGGCGACAACCATTCACATTGTCCAAACGGGCGATCTGCTGATTACGGCTGGTCAAATTGACATCACTGGCACAGGGCAAGCCATCTTGCAAGCCACCGGCAATCTTGATGCGGGGGGAGTTGGCTCTATCGATCTGACCGGCGGCGATGATTTGGCCCTCATCAGCGGCGCGACGCTGACGATTCCTGCTGCTGGCTTCACAACGATTGGCGACCTGCGAATGATTGGGGTCGCGGATGTAGTGGCCGCCGACCTAGGCGATCTCGACTTTGTTGCCGACGAGCTTTACCTGCGTTCGGGTGCCGCGGCCGGTGATGAAACCCTGACAACGACTGTCGGCGTTCTTCACGCGACAATCGCCGCGAATAGCCTGATCGTCAACGAATCAGACGATCTGCGCGTTTCCCTCGCCAGCGCCCCAGGCGATGTCACCATTACGGCCGGCGGCGCAATCGACGAAACAACGATGGCCGATGCAGCGGCCGATGTGGTGGGCGCGACGATCAACCTCACGGCGATGGCCGGCGGGATTGGCACCCAGCAAGTCCTCGATGTGACCACCACAGTGGCGCTCAATGCCGATACGACGGCCGATGCGTCCGATATTGCCATCGACAGTGTGGGTGACCTACCTATCGGACTGGTCACCGCCAGCACGGGTGACGTGACGCTCAACTCCACAGGTGATATTAACGAAACGGCTGTTGCCGATGCGGCGGCCGATGTTGTCGGCTCGACGATCAACCTCACCGCCTCGGTTGGTGGTATCGGGACGTTGCAAGTCCTCGACGTGACCGCCACGGTGGCGCTCAATGCCGACTCGACGGCCGATGCGGCCGACATTGCCATCGACAGCGTGGGTGACCTACCTATCGGACTGGTC
>JBGSWC010000341.1:0-4554 GCA_041752635.1 Pirellulales bacterium
GCTTTGCGAATTTCTTCGTCAGAGGCCGATCGGTTGACGCCAAGTGTTTCGTAGTGATCGATTGCCATAGTGGAATGGGTTGATGCTGACGGTTGTGCCGAGCCTCGCTTTGAGGTCGCTTCGTATTCTAATGCCAAGCGCGCGAATTTTCACGATGGTGGTACTAACAACACGCAGCAGCGCTGCTGCCGCGAAGCTAAACTAACGTAGAATGGGAACATTGTCTTGTTCGATCCCAATAACAATTCTTGCCCGACGGGACGGAAGGTCCCAATTTACCTTGCGACCGCTGAAAGATAGGGTTTGCCGTGCGATTTGCTGCTGGATTCATTGTACTGATGGCAACCTTCGTGGTCGCTGACTCGGCCGTCGCCGCTCCGCCGGGGGCCGACGGGCTACTAACGCTCGAAATCGTCGACAGCGAAACCGGCCAACCACTCCCCGCGCGTGTAAAAGTGACGAACTCGCGTGGCCGACCGGCAGCTCCAAGAGGGGTGGGCGTCGCCGCTCACGCCGACCACTTTTACGTTGACAGTAGCGACAATAAAGGAGTTGTTTTGCCGCTTCGGACTGGGACTTTCAATTTTTCGGTCGACGCAGGGGTGGAATATAAACCACAAACGGGGCATTTCGAGATCGAGCGGCATGCCGACGACTCGAAGCAGGTCGCGATGAACCGTTTCGCCAATCTCGCGAAGGAAGGTTGGTATGCGGGCGATGTCGATGTCGACCGCGATGCAACCCACCTCGACGTCGCACTGCGGGCCGAGGGCCTAACCTATGTACCGCTCATCGCTTATCGCTGGGCCGACGGCGAGTGGACACGAGCTTCGGACACGAAACTTCCCGACCGATCGAGTGTTGTCGTGGAACGTTCGATCGTCGAGGTGACGACGCCCGGTGGACGCTTGCTGTGTGTGGCTGCTGGTTCGCTCGAAGAGCCGCCCGATTGGCCGGCTGGCGATTCGTTGTCGTTCATCTTAGCCGCGAAGGCCGACGGCTATCGTGTGTTGGCCGCCAGTCCGGTCGAGTGGGAATTCCCCGCATGGGTGGTAACCGGCAAACTCGATGGCGTGGTGTTATTCGCCAATTCCGACGCGAAAGCAAACCGCCAGCGCCCTGCCGACCGAGTGCTGTTTGGCGGCGCGAAAGGGGCCGCCATGTGGCAAGAAGCTGTTTATTTTCGTGTGCTCGACGCGGGCGTTAAGCTTCCCCTACTATCGGGAAGCCACACCGGACCTAGCAAAATGCCGCTCGGGGCGGCACGGACCTATGTTTGCTGCGATGGCGGATTCAGTCGCGACGCATGGTGGCAACACGCACTGGCAGGAGCCAGCGTCGTTTCGACCGGGCCGCTGTTGCGACCACGCGTGGGGGGCGATCCACCGGGACAGGTGTTTGCGACAAGTGTCGACGAGCCTGTTGAGTTTTCCATCGCCCTCAACCTCGCGACACGTACACCAATCGAGTATCTCGAAATCCTTCGCAATGGCGAGATCGCCGACGAAGTCCGTCTCGCCGATTGGGCTGCCGCCAAGGGAAAACTGCCCCCGCTCCAATTCGACCGCAGTGGCTGGTTCGCCGTTCGCGCGGTGACCACCGCCAGCGACCGCTACGACGTAGCACTAACGGCACCCTACTACGTGCAGTCGGCCGAGGGGCGAAGAATAAGCAGCAGCGCGTGTCAATTCTTCATTGACTGGCTCGACGAGTTAGCCCAGCAAGATGCGTCGCACCGTACGATCAGCGACGAACATTTAGCGACGGCTCGAAAGTTGTGGCAGCAGCAACTCGCACGAGCGAACGCCGACTGAACTGCTCGTCGAGAGTCGAGTGACTCGTCCAGAGTCGAGTGTCTAGAATCATCGGCTCAACGTCGGCGGTACAAAATCGCCGTCAAATCGTCGGGCTTACTCGGATCGTTATTGCCTGCCAGCCGCATTCGCTCGCGAGCGAGATCGACCATCGAGGCTCCTTGTTTGGCGAGTGGTCCTGACTTGAGGCAGTCAACGATTTCGCCGGTGCGAAGATTGTCGAACAGTCCATCGCTAGCGAGCAAGAGCGTATCGCGTGGGTTCAAGTGGAGTGGCGAGCCGATCTCAATTCGCATTTCGGAGGTACCCAGCACGTTTTCGACGAGGTGACGATCTTCGTGATGCAGGGCTTCTTCGGGCGAAATGAGCCCCGCACTGAGTGCGTAGCCAACTGGCGAGTGAGCCATGGTCTCGAGTTTCACACGGCCCCGCTGGCCCATCACCAAAATACCCGAGTCGCCCACGTGGTAAGGGCGGATCGTCGACTGCACGACTTCGGCGACGACGATAGTCGTAGCGGCACCGGTGCCCGTCTGTTGAATCAATTCGTTGGCTTGCTCAATAGCGTTGAGAATCGCCGGTCGGATGACCTCGGTGATCTCGTCGATTGACAGTCCCGCCAGGGGGGCCAAGTGAGTTGCTAACGTTACGACCGCCAGCCGGGCGGCCGTTTCTCCGCCGGCGTGTCCGCCCACACCATCGGCAATGGCGAGTACGGCCGCCTGGGGGCCAAGCTCGAAAACAGCCAGCGAGTCTTCGTTGGCGGTCTCTTTGTAAGGACTTCTGAACGAGCAAGCGTAGGCTGTGCCGTTGACTAAGTCGGTTGCGACCGCGCTGTAGTCGAGCGCCTCGCAAACGATTTCGCTTGGCATCGGATTGTCGGAGACGTTCTCTTGCCGTATCGACTCGTACAAGGCTAGCCGCTTTAATTCCATTCGAGCGTTTCCAAGAACTGACGAAGTTGTCCGGCGGTGCGAAACTGTTCGAGGATCAAGGTCCGCTTGAGCCCGCGACATATTTGTTTTACCGCCTCGGGCTGGCGTGCATACTGTTTTTGGCCTCCGATGGCGTCGTAGAAGAGTCGCACGAGGTCGCAAACGTCGTCTTGAATATCAGTCGCCTGAGCCGCTCCGTAGTGATACATGTCGAGCAACTTGAGATCGAACGAAATGCCGAAGCGTCGGACGATCACGTTGCCCGTGTGCAAATCGCCATGATATTCATGAGCATCGTGAATACCCTCGATGCCGCGAGCAAGAGCATAGAGCAGATGGAGCCCCTGAAATGCCGAGAGCCGTTTGCCCGGTTGCCGCTTGAGGAAGTCGGCGAGAATCTCGCCTTCGACGAACTCCGACACCAAATAGACGACCTCTTGTTCGTCAAACTCGATCGTGTCGGTCAGGTGGTATTGAATCAGGATCGAATAATTCTTGAGCTTGTGGAGTTTGCGGGCATACATCCGCGACGCCTTGCGTCCGCGATTGCGCTGGGGAAAGAAAAACTTTCCGGCCCGCTCGACGCCCGTGCCGACTTCGCGGAGCTTATAGACCTCTCCCTCCCAGCCGCGCCCCAACCTCGAAACGACCCGATAGCGGGTGCCAATCTTCTCGCCCGGCTGAAAATCAAACGTCTTGATCGACATCGGGCAGAGGCTATAGGGGGCAAGGGTTTGGATGATTCACAAAAGGGCCGACGCTCTATCATACCATGCCGCCAAGCGGTCGCATGGGTGCACTGGGCCAATCCGTTTTCAATCCAACAACGCCCCCGCTGGCGGCGACTTCGAAAGCCACTGCCCAAGCCCATAACCGACACCACTGGCGACCAGTCCCACGGCTGCTGGGGGCAATAAAAGCCACGCCTGGGTGGCGGTCGCGACCGCCGGGTCCAAATCGCTCGGCAACCACCACCAGCCGGCCAAATTATAGACAATCCAGGCCCCGCTGCCGCACACGACCGCCAAGAGCCCCGGGGCTTCGCCACGGGGACGACCGTAGAAACCCCCGAGGAACGGTATCAGCAGCGCGACAAGGCTAATTTCGAGGGCCAGTTCCAAAAACTCGAGCGCTTTGTCGCCGCTGAAGGCGATCGCCAGACTGACGACGGCCGAGCCGACGACGCACAGTCGGTCGGTCACCAGCGGCCTCTTCTTGAAGAGGGGCGAGTGCTCGAACACGTTCCGCGCGAGCAGCGCCGAGGGCGCCAGCATGGCGCTCGTGGCCGTCGAAACGATGATCGCCATCAGCGAAATCACAAATACAATATGCATCGTGGGGCTAAAAAACTGGGCTGCCATCGCGCTGATCACATCTCCCGAGGCGTCGCCCGGCAAGACCTGATGCGACGCGAGTCCCATCATCACGGGAATGAGTCCGAACAAGATATAAACGCCACCCGCCAACACGCACGCCTGTGTGGCAACACGCGGGCTGCGTGCCGAGAAGATGCGCTGCATCAAGTCTTGTCCAGGAATATTGCCGAATGTGCCGGTGAGAAATGTCGACGACCACGCTAGCCAAGCGAGCGTAAAACTCTCGGGGAGCAGCGTGCGATGGTCGGCGGGTGTTTGCTGCCAAGTGGTGGTCACGCCATCGACGAGCGAGCCATTGCCGAGTTGTGTGAAAAACGTGAACGCAAGTACGGCGAGCGTCCCAAGCAGAATAAATGCCTGAGCGGTGTCGGTGATGGTCACCGACCACATGCCGCCGATCACTGTCAGGTAGAGCACAAACAGCACCGC